>JAOPYU010000189.1 GCA_025964455.1 Thermoleophilia bacterium
TACCGGGGTATCGGGGAGCAGCGTTCAACTGTTGCGGGCGAACCAGCGAGGCGCAGCGGCGCTCGGCCGCTCAGCCGCGCGCCTGCTTCTCCTTGGCGCGCGCCGTCTGGCGGTTGCCGGCGTGCAGGATCGACTTGCGCAGGCGGATGGCGTCGGGGGTGACCTCGACGCACTCGTCCTCGCGGATGAACTCGAGCGCCTCGTCGAGCGACATCTTGCGCGCGCGGTTCATCGTCTTGAGCACGTCGCTCGTCGCCGAGCGGTGGTTGGTGAGGTGCTTCTCGCGAACGATGTTCACGTCGAGGTCCTCGGGGCGGATGTGCTCGCCGATGATGCGTCCCTCGTAGACGTCGTCGGTCGGCTCCACGAACATCGTGCCGCGGTCCTCGAGGTTGCTGATCGCGTACTGCGTCGCCGGGCCCGGGCGGTCAGCCACGAGCGAGCCGCTCTGGCGCAGGCGCAGCTCGCCGAGCCATGGCTCCCACGAGTGGAACGTCGAGTGCAGCTGACCCGTGCCCTGGGTCGCCGAGAGGAAGGTGGTGCGGAAACCGATCAGGCCGCGCGCCGGCACGTGGTAGGAGACGCGGCTCCAGCCGGCACCGAAGGACTGCATATCGACCATCTTGCCCTTGCGGGTGCCCATCAGCTGCGTGACCGCACCGACGAACTCCTCGGGCATGTCGACGACCGCGAGCTCGATCGGCTCGAGCAGCTTGCCGTTCTCGTCCGTGGTCGTCAGCACGCGCGGCTTGCCGACGGTGAGCTCGTAGCCCTCGCGTCGCATGCTCTCGATGAACACCGCGAGCTGCATCTCGCCGCGGCCCTGGATCTCCCAGCGGTCCGGCACGCCCAGGTCGTTGAGGCGGATCGAGACGTTGCCGATCAGCTCCTTGTCGATGCGCTCCTTGAGCATGCGCGCCGTGACCTTGCTGCCGCTCTGGCCGGCCAGCGGGGAGTCGTTGATCCGGAACTCCATGCCGATCGCCGGCTCGTCCACCATCAGGCGTGGAAGCGGACGCGGATCCTCGAGGTCGCCGATCGTGTCACCGATCGTGATGTCCTCGATGCCCGAGATGGCGATGATGTCGCCGGCGCGGGCGGTCTCACCCGGCACGCGCGTCATCGCCTGCGTGATGAGCAGCTCGACGATCTTGGCGCGCTCGATCGTGACGTGCCCGCTCTCGTCGCTGGCCTCGTCAGCCTCGCGCATCCACGCGACCTGCTGGCCCTTCTTGATCTCGCCGTTGACGATGCGCAGCAGCGCGATGCGGCCCAGGTACGGCGATGCATCGAGGTTGGTCACGAGTGCCTGCAGCGGCGCCTCGGGATCGTAGGAGGGCGCGGGCACCTCCTTGACGAGCATCTCGAACAGCGGCGTCAGGTCGTCGGCGAGCTGGTCCGGCTCGGGGCCGGCCTTGCCGTCGCGACCGATCGCGTAGATCGTCGGGATGTCGAGCGCGTTGTCGTCGGCGCCCAGGTCGATGAGCAGGTCGAGCACCTCGTCGACGACCTCGGCCGGGCGCGCGTCGTGGCGGTCCACCTTGTTGACGACGAGCACGATCGGCATGCCGCGCTCGAGCGCCTTGCGCAGCACGAAGCGCGTCTGCGGCAGCGGACCCTCGGCGGCGTCGACGAGCAGTGCCACGCCGTCGACCATCGCCAGGCCGCGCTCGACCTCGCCAGAGAAATCAGCATGCCCCGGAGTGTCGACGACGTTGATGACGAGGCCGCCCCAGTTCACCGCCGTGTTCTTGGCGAGGATCGTGATGCCACGCTCCTGCTCCTGGTCCATGGAATCCATGGCTCGCTCGGAGACGTTGTTGTGCGCGCCGAAGGCACCGGTCTGGTGCAGCATCGCGTCGACGAGCGTCGTCTTGCCGTGGTCGACGTGGGCGACGATCGCGATGTTGCGGATGTCGTCGCGCGTTGCGCCGCTGTGCTGGCGGCCGCCCAGGTGCTGGTCGGCGGCTGCATGGGAGGGGGAGGAGGGGGAGGTACTCACCCGGGAATGGTAGCAGCGGTGCGCAGCTGCGGGCGGCAGCGGGGCCACGCTGCTTCGGTGGTGGGAGCGCATTTCGTCGCGCGGATGTACGCGTGCCATCGTCGCGCGGCGGGTACGCGCCTTCGCATGGAACCGACCGGACCCGCGATCACCTGCCCGAGCTGTCGCCACGCCAATGACGCGGGGGCATCGTTCTGCAGCCGCTGCGGCGCGGCGCTCACTGCAGCCACGCAGGGCGGCGCCTCACCGTCCGGGTGGGACCTGGCCACGGCCGGCATGCACCAGCCAGCGGCACCGATGGATCCGACGCGGCTCGCCAAGGAGGACTACGCCGGCTGGTGGCAGCGCCTCGGTGGCTCCATCCTGGACGGCATCATCTTCCTGATCCCCCTCGTGGTGGTCGTCGGGATCATCATCGGGATCGCCTACTCCATGGATTCGTCGCTGCTCGAGGATTTCGGGGCCGACCCGACGTACTCGGATCCCTATGGCTACGACAGCACCAGCCCGGGCGAGGACGCGTGGATCCTCGGCGCGCTCGGCGCCTACGTGCTGTACCTGCTGGCGTGGGACGTGCTGTGGATCCGATCGCGACACATGGGGCGGCCCGGGCAGATCCTCGCCGGCTACCGGGTGGTGCGCCTGGAGGGCACGCAGCGGCTGGGGCTCGGGCGCGCGAGCGCGCGTGCGGCGGCCAAGCTCTGCTACAACGTGCCGAGCCTCGGGCCGCTGGCGTCGCTGACGTCCGCATTCACGATCGGGCTGACCGAGCACAAGCAAGGGCTGCACGACCTGATCTCAGGCACGGTGTGTGTTCGCACGAGTGCGCTCGAGCGGCGCGGCCTAATCGGCGACGGCGACGGTGCGGCAGCGATGACGGCGCCGACGTGGTCTCCCGTGACCGGTGGGCCGGTGCCGCCGGCACCGCCTGCGCCGCCACGACCGAGCGACAGCGGCCCGTTCGTCTGAGCCGCCCGGTGCGGCTACAGCATCAGCCGCGGTGGGCGAGCGCGCGGTGGAGCCGGTCGTGCTGGAGCGGGCTCAGCTCGCCCGCGTCCCGGCGGCGGGCAAGGTGTGCGACGCGTTCGGCGATGGAGAGTTCGCGGTCGGGAGCGAGTGGCGCGCTGCGATCGAGCGGGGCCGCTCGCAGGGCAGCTGCGTCGGTGTCGATCGCACGGTGACGGAAGCGCCAGACGAGTGTCACGAACGCCCCGACGGCAAGCCCGGCCGCCGCTCCACCGACGTGACCGCCCGACGACACGCCGGGGGTGAACGTCGAGAAGCCCAGGCCGACGAGCAGTGTCGACCAGCCGAGCTTGCCGATGGCGCGCCGCGCGAGCGGATCCACCATGGCGGCGAGTCCGAACGCCGCGAAGATCACGCCTGATGCGCCGACGCTCACGACGTCGCCGTTGGTGATGAACGCGCCCGCGCTGCACCCTGCGGCGCCGACCACGATGAGCAGCAGCATGCGTGCGTGGCCGACGACGCGTTCGAGCATGACCGCCACCACGCTCCAAGCGAACATGTTGCCGGCCAGGTGGTCGACGCTGCCGTGCAGCACGTTGGCGGTCCAGAACCGCCACCACATCCCGTCGATGTCGTCGCGGAACCCGCCGACACGCTCGATGTCGGCGGTGCTCGGGAAGGGACCGTGCTGCGACAGCTGCCACGCGAACACCGCGACGCAGAGCACGCCGAACGCGATCGAGATCCACGGCACGAGCCGCGGCTGCTCGAGCTCGTCGGCGATGCGCGACAGGCGCGCCTCGTGCAGCGCCGGTCGCTGCGCGACGGCCGCGTCTCGACGCTCGGCCGGCGCCAGCTCGCCGTGCAGGTCCTCGTCGAGCAGTGGCGGGTATCGGCTCCACAGGTCGTTGAGCGCGTGCTGCAGCGCGAACAGGGACGCCGGAGCCGCCACGACCTCCAGCAGCAACAGTGCGGGGAAGGCGCGCCCCGCACCGAGCGTGGACGGCGCGAGCCCGGCAAGCACTCGCGCGGCCCTGATCCGTCGGGCGGTGCGGAGCGTCGATGCGAAGGCGGCTGCGAGGCACGCGATGCCGATGCCGAGCAGCCACCCGAGCTCCTCACCCGAGGGCGCGTCGAATCCGGATTCGGCCGGCACGCTCGCCACCGAGAAGAGGGTGCCCACGAGCACGAGCGATGCCCCCGGCAGCAGCAGGAAGGTGAAGAACGCCGCTGCCCCGGGATTGACCCGGATCGCCTCGTGCGCGGCGACCGAGCCGACCCGCTCGCGGCCGAACGTGGCGAGGTCGGAGTTCACGCGCCAGGCCCAGTAGGTGCGGTACAGGCCGCTCGTGATGAACAGCAGCAGGAAGGTCGTCCAGGCGGGGCGCACGAGCACGCGGGTGCCGACGGCGTTGTGCTCGCTCATCGGTACGCCGCCCACGCGCGGTTTGCCTGGCGCTGGGCGTGCCAGCTGCCGAGCGGGGGGAAGATGGCGGCGAGGATGGCGCCGCGCAGGGGCGATGGATGGGGGCCGTCGACGCCGGCCAGGTGTTGCGCGGTGCGGATGCGTCGCATCGTGTGTGACATCGCGAGCCAGAGCGGCGCGAGCAGCAGGCCGATCGAGGCGAATGCCGTGATGTCCTCGGTCGACGGGGTGTAGCCATCGAGCAACTGTGCGACGTAGGCGACGATCGCCGCGACGAGCCCGAACCAGCCGAGCAGCCCGGCGATCCACGCGAGCGTCGAGGCGCCCGGCGACACGCGTATGAACGGGAAGGGCATGCGACCCCGCGCGCGGCCGAACCGCGCGAGCTCGCGGGTCAGGCGCTGGTGGTGCACCGCACCCCAGACGCCGAGCGTCAGCAGGCAGGCGAGCGCCGCCAGCGCCGGACGGCGCAGCCTGACGTCGGTGTCGTGCGCGCGGATCGTGCGCGATGTACGGGAGCCCCGGGCCATCGCGCTACGGTATCGCACGGCGTCCGTGGCGCACTCGAGGATGGGTGCCGAACCGAGGAGCGCGAGCATCGCGCCACGACGAGGAGCCAGTCATCGACCCCACCAGCCCAGCACCCGCGTCGTGGATCCGACGCTTCGTCGCGTACCTGCTCGACCTGGCGATCGGCAGCGTCGCGTGGTTCGCGTCGCTCGTCGTGCTGGCGCTCGTCGCTGGCGACGGCGAGGTGCACCTCGATGGCAGTGGATTCGCGCTCTCCATCCTCGGCATCTACCTCGTGTGGGAACTGTTGTGGCTGGTCGGCCCCGCGGATGCCAAGCCGGGCCAGCTCATGCTCGGCATGCGCGTCGTGACCACCTCGGGCGGCGCCGTCGGCATCGGTCGCGTGTTCGGGCGATCGCTCGTGAAGGCCGCGGGTCTGCTCATCGGGATCCTGCTCGTCGTCAGCGCCATCACCATCGCAACGACATCGCGGCGTCAGGCGCTGCACGACCTGATCGCCGGGACGATGGTCGTCCATCCGCGTGGGCCCAAGCCCGAGGTGCAGCAGCCCGGGGTGGCGACCGCGACCTCGCTCGCTCCGGTCACGCCGTCGCCGCCGACCACGCCTCCGGCGCCGCCGCACCCGGAGGAGGAGCGACACCGCGGCCCGTTCATGTGACGTGGGTCAGCTGGTCGCGTGCTCGGCCAGCGATTCGTGCACGCCCTCGGCGAATTCCTCGACCAACTTCGCGCAGAACGCCGGGAGGTCCTCGGGCTTGCGGCTCGTGAGGATGCCCTCGTCGACGACGTCCTCCTCGTCCACCCAGTC
>JAOPYU010000201.1 GCA_025964455.1 Thermoleophilia bacterium
TGCCCCCGCCCCCCGCGCCGCCTCACGCCCCCGCCCCCGCCGCGCCTCCCGCCTCCCTCGCACTGATCGCGCACCAGTACCTCGCGGGCGCACCAGAACCGATCCAGTGGCGGAAATCGACGCGCACGCGTGTGCATCATCCGATCCCCGAACGGACCCGTGCGCGTGCAACCAACGGCCTCAAGCCAGCCGTCGACCGTGCCGATCCACCCCCCGTCCCCGGCACTCGCGCCAGCGGTGCGACCTGCTAGGGTACGCAGGTGTTTTCCGACCGTTGGCGCCCTGCGCGCGGCCGGCGCCCACGCCTTGACCGGCACGGGCAGCCGACGCAGCCGGGCAGGCACGGCACCGGGGGAGCGCGCGAGGCTGCCAGCGATGAGCGCCGCGCGATCCACCACGCCGGGCGAGCCGCGGGGAACGTGAGATTTTTGGTGCAGGAGGCCTCGTGCCTTTGAGTTCGATCGAGCAGGTCATCGAGTCGATCCTGCCGGGCGTGCAGAAGCCGTCCAGGTACATCGGCGGGGAGTCCAACCAGGTCCACAAGGACCCGGATACCGCGACGGCGCGTGTCGTCTGGTCGTACCCGGACGCCTACGAGATCGGGATCTCCAACCAGGCGCTGCAGATCCTCTACGCGATGGTCAACGAGCGCACCGGCGCATGGGCCGAGCGCGCGTACTGCCCCTGGCCCGACATGGCTGACGCGATGCGCGCCGCCGACGTCCCCCTCTTTTCGCTCGAGAGCTGGCGCCCCGTGCGCGACGCGGACCTGTGGGGCATCACCCTCCAGCACGAGCTCTGCTACACCAACGTGCTCGAGATGCTCGACCTGGCACGCGTGCCGCTGCACGCCGCCGACCGCACGCAGGACGATCCGATCGTCATGGGCGGCGGGCCGTGCGCCTCCAACCCCGAGCCGCTCGCGCCGTTCTTCGACTGCTTCCTGATCGGCGAGGGCGAGGACCTGCTCGTCCAGGTGGTCGAGATCTTCGAGCGCCTGACCGACCGACGCAAGCGACTGCTCGCGCTGTCACGGATCCCCAACGTGTACGTGCCGGCGCTCGGCGCCCACCGCGTCGACCGGGCCGTGTACGACAGCTTCGACATCTCCACCCAGCCGACCAAGCCGATCGTCCCGTACGCCTCGGCCATCTTCAATCGCGCGTCGGTGGAGGTCATGCGCGGCTGCACGCGCGGCTGTCGCTTCTGTCACGCCGGCACATGGTACCGCCCGGTGCGCGAGCGCCCCGCCGAGGAGGTCGTGAAGGCAGGCATCGCCGCGCTCGCGTGCACGGGCTACGACGAGCTCTCGCTCACCTCGCTGGCCACGAGCGACTACACCGACATCGATGCCGCGATCACCGGCATCAAGGCGGTCCACCCGGACCTGCACCTGTCGCTGCCCTCCAACCGCGTCGACACCGGTCCCGTCGCGATGAGCGCGGCCGCCAACACGCGCCAGGCCTCGATCACGATCGCGCCGGAGGCCGCCACGCAGCGGATGCGCAACATCATCTGCAAGACGATCGACGACGAGATGATCGAAGGCGCCGTGCGCTCCGCCTTCCAGGCGGGCTACACCTCGCTCAAGACGTACTTCATGATCGGCCTGCCGCGCGAGACCCACGACGAGGTCCAGGCGATCGTCGACTTCGGCATCCGGGCCCGTGAGATCGGCCGCGAGGTGCTCGGCGAGCAGGGCCGGTTCACCGTCCACGTGAGCGCCTCCAACTTCGTGCCCAAGCCGCACACGCCGTTCCAGTGGGAGGGGATGGCCCCGCGCGAGCAGCTGCTGCTGAAGCAGCAGTACATCCGCCGCGCGATGCCGCGCCAGCAGATCAAGCTGTCACTCCACGCACCGACCACGTCGATGCTCGAGGGCGCGCTCAGCCGGGGTGGTCGACACACCGCCAAGGTCATCGAGCGCGCCTGGCGAGCCGGCGCCCGGTTCGACGCGTGGAACGAGCTCTACGACGAGCGCATCTGGTTCCAGGCGTTCGAGGCCGAGGGCTGCACGCTCGACGGCGAGGCGACGCGCGAGTTCCTGGAGTTCGAATCGCTGCCCTGGGACCACGTGCGCTCGGGGCTGTCGAAGGAGTTCCTGCTCGACGAGCTCTGGCAGAGCCGCGCAGAGGCGATCACCGGCGACTGTCGCTGGGACGGCTGCACCGACTGTGGCGCGTGCCTCGGCCCGATCCGCACGCGGGTGGTGAAGTGATGGCCGAGGTCTCCGCCATCGTGGACCCGCGACTGACATCGCCCGAGGATGCGGCAGCTGCCAGCGTCGCGGCGTTCAAGGACCGTCACCACTACCGGATCCGGCTCGCGATCGAGGGGCGCGTGCGCTTCCTGTCGCACCTGGAGACGGTGGACACGCTCCTCGGCGCGCTGCGCCGCTGCGGCGTCACCCTTGCGCTGAGCCCGGGCATGCGGCCCAAGCCGCGCATCAAGATGGCGATGCCGCGCCCCGTGGCCACCGAGGCCTGGAGCGACATCATGGAGGTCGAGCTCACCGAGCACGTCGACCCCGACCAGTTCGCACTGCAGTTGAGCGAGGCCTTGCCAGCCGGGCTCTCGCTGCAGGGCATCGAGCGGATCGACGGCGCGTATGTCAGCGCCGCGAGCCGCGTGGCCGGCGCCACCTGGCGCTGGCGGTTCGACCCGGAGCACGTGACGCTCGGAGAGCTCCAGTCGGCGGTGGAGCAGCTGCTCGCCGCGGATGAGGTGCTCATCGAGCGGGCGAGCCCCGGCAAGCAGACCAGGAGCGTCGACGTTCGACGCTACCTCGGTGAGATGACCGCGATCCAGCAGGGCTCCGAGCCCGTGCTGCGCGCGTTCGTCCGCCTGACCGAAGCCGGCTCGGCTAAGCCGGAAGAGGTCGTACGAGCGCTCGGTGGCGTGGTGGGGCGAGTGCTCGCACCGACCCGCACCGTGCGCGAATCCATCGCTATCGCGGAGCCCGGCTCGGGCGGTCGCGTCGCGGAGCCGGAACTCGTCGGGGCGGATGTCCCGGAGGGCCCGGCGAAGCCGTGGGGCGCATGCTGACCAACGCATGTCGCACCCGCGACTGACACACGACAATTTCCATTCACGAGAAGGTTAGGACCCAACATGGGGCTGTTTGACAAGGTCAAGAAGGCGATCGGCGGATCGGGAACTCCCGCGCCGAAGCAGGGCAGCGGCGGTCAGTCCGGCGGCGGCCAGCGACAGGGTGGCCAGGGGGCCGGCCAGGGCGGCGGCAACCGCGGCGGCCAGGGCGGTCAGGGTGGCGGCAACCGCAACCGTGGCGGCCAGGGCGGCAACCGCAATCGCGGCGGTCAGGGCGGCCAGGGCGGTCAGGGCGAGGGCGGACAGCGCAGCCAGGGCGGCAACCGCAACCGACAGGGCAGCACGGCTGGTCAGGGCGGCGAGGGCAGCGCGACCGGCGAGGGCACCGGCAATCGCCGGCGCGGACGTCGCGGCGGCCGCGGTCGCAC
>JAOPYU010000205.1 GCA_025964455.1 Thermoleophilia bacterium
ACGCGGATGACCGGCTCCGGGAAGACCATCGTCTCCAGGAGCACCTGGTCCTCCTTGAGGCAGAGCGTGTCGCCGGTGCCGGTGATCTTGAGGCCGACGGCCGCGCCGATCTCGCCGGCGGCGATGCTGTCGCGCTCCTCACGGGTGTTGGCGTGCATCTGCAGGATGCGGCTGATGCGCTCCTGCTTGCCCTTGGTCACGTTGATGACCTGGGTGCCGGCGCTGATCTTGCCGGAGTAGACGCGGAAGAAGGTGAGCTTGCCGACGTGCGGGTCGGTCGCGACCTTGAAGGCGAGGGCGGAGAAGGGCTCCTCCTCGCTCGAGTTGCGCACCATGGGCTCGCCCGTCTTCGGGTCGGTGCCCTTGATGGCGGGGACGTCGAGCGGCGACGGCATGTAGGCGACGACCGCGTCGAGCAGGGGCTGGACGCCCTTGTTCTTGAAGGCCGAGCCGCACAGGACCGGGTTGAAGAGGTTGCCGATCGTGCCGACGCGGATCGCGGCCTGCAGCTTGTCGATCGGGATGTCGGTGCCCTCGAGGAACAGCTCCATGAGCTCGTCGTCGTGGGATGCGACCTCCTCGAGCAGCTTCTCGCGGTACTCGTCGGCCTGCTCCTTGAGCTCGGCCGGGATCTCCAGCTCCTCGAACGTGGAGCCGTCCTCCTGGTCGTACTTGATCGCGACCATCTTGACGAGGTCGATGATGCCGACGAACTGGTCCTCGGCACCCCAGGGCAGTTGCACGGCGACCGGGTTCGCGCCGAGGCGGTCACGCATGGTCTGCATCGACATGTAGAAGTCGGCGCCCATGCGGTCCATCTTGTTGACGAAGGCGATGCGCGGCACGCCGTAGTTGTCGGCCTGGCGCCAGACGGTCTCGGACTGCGGCTCGACGCCGGAGACGGAGTCGAACAGCGCGACGGCGCCGTCGAGGACGCGGAGCGATCGCTCGACCTCGACCGTGAAGTCGACGTGGCCCGGCGTGTCGATGATGTTGATCGTGTGGTTGTCCCACTTGGCAGTCGTCGCGGCGGACGTGATGGTGATGCCGCGCTCCTGCTCCTGGACCATCCAGTCCATGGTGGCGCCGCCGTCGTGGACCTCGCCGACCCGGTGGATGCGCCCGGTGAAGTAGAGGATGCGCTCGGTCGTCGTGGTCTTGCCCGCGTCGATGTGCGCCATGATGCCGATGTTGCGCGTCATGGCGAGGCGGCTCTTGTTACCTGTCGTGGCAGTGCTCACGTGCTTGTCCCCACCGTGGTTCCGGGTTGGATGGAAAGGTTGTTCGGTTCCGAGCATGAAACAGCGACCTCCCCGCGGGACGTGACGGGCTCGAACCCGTCCGTATCGCCGCATGAAGGTCGCCGTGCGTCGGCGTGTCTATCAGGACATCACGATTCGGAGCCCGTCCTGGCCCACGTCGCGAGACGTTGGCCCGGTCGCACCGGGATCCGGCCGCGATCTACCAGCGGTAGTGCGCGAAGGCCTTGTTCGCCTGCGCCATGCGGTAGATGTCGTCCTTCTTCTTGTACGCGCCACCCTGCTGGGAGAGCGCGTCCATCAGTTCGTTGGCGAGCCGGTCGGACATCGACTTCTCGCGGCGTGCCCGCGCCGAAGCGATCGTCCAGCGGAGCGCCAGGGTTCGGGCCCGGCGACCGGGCACCTCGATCGGGATCTGGTAGTTCGCGCCACCGACACGGCGGCTGCGCACTTCCAGGACGGGCGTGACGGTCTTGATGGCCTGCTCGAGCACCTCGAGCGGGTTCCGACCGGAACGCTCCTGCACGACCTCGAGCGCGCGGTACACGATGCGCTCGGCGGTCGACTTCTTCCCATCGAGCATGATCTTGTTGACCAGCTGCGTGACGAGGATCGATCCGTAGACCGGGTCCTTGGGAATCTGACGGGGCTTAATGTCTGCTCTACGCGGCATCAGTCGTTCGCCTTCTTGGCACCGTACTTGGAACGAGCCTGCTTGCGGCCCTGCACGCCGGAGGCGTCGAGCGCGGCGCGGATCACCTTGTAGCGCACACCCGGGAGGTCCTTGACGCGACCACCGCGGATGAGCACGACGGAGTGCTCCTGCAGGTTGTGGGAAATACCCGGGATGTACGCGGTGACTTCCATCGCGTTGGTCAGGCGCACACGGGCGACCTTGCGAAGCGCCGAGTTCGGCTTCTTCGGCGTCGTGGTGTACACGCGGGTGCAGACGCCACGCTTCTGCGGCGCGCCACGGAGGGCGGGCGTCTTGGAAGTCGTCACGACCTGCTTGCGCGGGTTGCGGACCAGCTGCTGGATGGTAGGCATTCGGGCCTTTGCTCCTGGGCTTACTCGGGGCTGCCACGCGGCATGCGGAGACACGGAGTCCTCGCGCCGGACGGGGCGACGAGGAAATGTACCACCCCACGGTGTCCCAAGGCAACTGACAACCGTTCGGACGCATCGCGATTCGTCCGAAAGTCGTTCGGCGTGGAGCGACTCCGCCCGATCAGGCGGCGTCGCGGGTCCCCCAGAAGGCCGCGCGGCGGTGGTGGACGAGGTCGTCGAGCGACGACAAGGGGAAGCTTCCGGCCTCGATGGCGGCTCGCACTCGCGTGACCTCTGCGGCCGTCGTGTACCGGGCGAGCTCCCCGAGCAGCTGCTCGGGTCCGAGCAGCAGGTCACGGGCTCGCGCATTGGCGACGTACCGCCTCGAACGATTCCCGGGCGCCAGCAGCGCCGGGCTGTCGGGGCGTGGCGAGGCGGGGGGCACGGCCCGGCCGGCGCCGAGCATCGTAGCGATGCGGCGCTCGATCGCGACCGCCGCCACGCAGATCGTGTCGATCACCTCGGGGTCGACCTGTCCCAGGTCCGACATCCGGACCGGGTGCAGCAGGAGCAGCTCCTCGCCGACCTGGCACCACTCGACGTCGATGGCTTCGTCGAGCAGGCTCACGAGTGCGGGATCGAACAGCTGGCGCCAGTCGAGCTCGAGCCCGTCACGGACCACGAGCGAGCACTCGCGAGCGAGCCGACCGCTCTCGAGCCGGAGCGCCTGCCCCGCGGCGGGGCTCCAGTCGATCGGCGTGACGCGCGCGCGACGCTCCAGGCGGCTCGCGGGGAATCGTGCCGCCGTCCCGGGCGGGAGGCGTACCTCGGCGACGTAGGCCGCCCGCACGGGTTCGTCCTCGGAGCCACCGAAGCGGATGGCTGCGAGGCGGACAGGGAGCCGTCGCTGGCCGACCACCGCGTGCCAGGCCATCGGGGACCGTTGTTCGTGCGACATGGCGCCCTGGAGGTAGCCGGGCAGGTCGGTGGGACGAGCGGAGCTCGCGATCAGCCCGCGCCGTGCGGCCCAGGCATCGACGTGGTGGGTGCGCCGCAGCAGGTATGCCACCAGACCGATGCACGGCGACACCACGGCGAGCACCATGGCGATGAGTGCAGCGTGCCCGAGCACGTCCTCCGGGAGCACGAGCGCGGCGAGGAGCGCGCCACCGACGACCACGGCGAACGCCGCGATCAGGGCGAGGTACACCGTTCGCCGGGTCACGTTCGAGCGACGTGGCGGTCGAACGTGGACGCGGCCGTTGGCGCGCGCGAGGGGATACAACTCCCGAAATGTCGCGGGAACGTCGCGCCGATCGGTGTCGGGGATTCGAGCCATCCGAAGCTCCATCGGCGAAGGACCGGGTCCCCATGAGCGCGTGGCCTGCCGTCAGCGCAGGGCGGCGACGGCGATGTCGAACGCGAGCTCGAGGCGGGCGCCGACCACGTCGCCGTGGAACTCCGGCACCCACGTGCCGTCGAGCGTCGAGAGCACGTCGCTGACGACGAGCAGCGACGCGACCTGCGCGCCCCGGACCTGACCGACGGCGAAGAGGGCCGCCGCCTCCATCTCGACCACGGGGACCCCGTCGGCGACGTGCCGCTCCACCTCCTCCGCCGTCTCCCGGTACGGCGCGTCGGTCGTCCAGGCGCGACCGCGGCGGTAACCGTGCCCGCCCGACTCGAGCGCGCCCGCGAGCCGCTCGGTGAGCGCCGCATCCGGCACGGCCGGCTCGCCGGCGGGCAGGTAGTGGTGAGACGTCCCCTCGTCGCGTACGGCTCCAGTGCACAGCACCAGGTCGCCCACCTCGAGCGACGGATCCATCCCGCCCGACGTGCCCATCGAGACGACGGTCCGGCACCCGATCGCGATCAGGTCCTCGAGCATCACGGCCGCCACCGGGGCACCGATGCCGAAGTCCGCGACGAGCGCGACCTCGCCGCCGGCCTCCTCGAGCAGGTAGGTGTCACCGAAGAAGCCGGGCACCTTCACGTGCGCGCGCGTGGCGAGCAGCGACTGCGCGAGGCCGCGGTGGTAACAGACGATCGCCGCGCGCGGGGGCGGCACCTGCGAGTACGCGCCGGATTCGAGCCCGTGCGCGGCGAGCGCCTCGGGACTCACGATGCTCTGCCGGCCGTACTTGCCGGTATCCACGGGGACGCCCATGGGGCGGCATCATAGGGAGGCCGGTGACCCCTCGCCGGCGGTCAGGTCTTGCCGCCGCCGTTCCCTCCGCCAGTAGGCGTGTTGCCCGTGCTCGAGCGGCAGGGTCCGATCGGCGAGGTGAAGCCGAGGTCCGGGCGGGTCTCGCCGACATAGGGCAGGCGCACGTACTGCGCGCACATCCCGTTGATCCACTTGGGCACGGCCCCGACGCCGTAGTAGACGCGTCCGTCCGGGTAGACGTAGATGAATCCGGCCGTGTTGGTCACCTGCTTGAAGTACGTGTAGGTGGGATCGGCCAGCTCGTAGGAGTAGAGGCCGGGCTCCACGTCGGTGAACACGAACGCGCGGGTGCTGAGCGTCTGCTGGACGGTCACCGACGCCGTGTCACGCCAGAGCAGTCGACCCTTGGGGACGGGCACGAGGCGGACGGTGTCCGTGCCGCCGTTGATCGTGTTGCCCCACTTGTCGATCTCGGTGTAGCCATCGAAGGTGCGCGGCGCCCAGGGGATGCTCGAATCGATCCCGTCGATGTCGATGCGCACGGTACCGCGTGCCGCGGGACGGAACATGAGCACGGCGCGACTGTTGAGGCCGGCCTCGACCGCGATCTGCCCGGAGCTCGGGACGCTCTTGGAGCGCCACAGTCGCGACGATCCGTTGGTCACGTCCATGTCGATGGCGTATCGCCCCACTGGCAGGTTCTTCACCGTGACGGTACCGGCCGCAAGCCGGTATGGGCCGTACGTGCGCCCGCCGCGACGCAGTCGCACCGTGCCCTGCGCGGGCACGACGCGGATGCTCGAGAACTCGTCACGCGGGCTCGTGCTTCGCCAGGCACCCTGCGCCTGGCACTGCCCGCGCACGGCATTCGCCCATTGGGGATTCGCGCACTTGAAGGCGAGGCAGTCGCGGTTGGCGCCGCCATCGGAGAACGACGGAGTCGAGCACGAGCTGGCGGGACGGTTCGCATCGAAGTTCGCGGGTGGCTGGAGCGGTGCGGCGTACCCGCTGCCGTTGCAGTCGCCGGCGGCGATGCGCTCGTCGACCTGGTTGGTGACGATGCACCCGGAGACCGTGACCCGTCCCGTGACGACGCGGTTGGTCGGATTGACCTCCTGCTGGATCGATCGCGCGTTGAGCGATGGGAAGCGTGCTGCGAGCGACGAGTCCGGTGCGACCATCGCGGTGAGCCGGTACAGGTCAGGGAGCGAGCCCTCGTCGTTGGGGCCTCGCCCATCAGCCGCGAGGTCGATGCCGACGGCCGTCACGCGGACCTGGAATGCGAACCGGTTGCCGCCCGCGTCCGTGACGGTGCCGATGTTGCGAAGCGTCGGCTGCTGCGCGACCCACTGCTCGATGGGGCACGACGGCGAGTTCGGGTTGAAGGTGGGCTGGCGCTGGCGACACCAGGACGCCCAGGACGAATCCGACTGCAGGCGCGAGAGCACGTCGTTGGCGACGCTCGACTGCTTGTCCCGCACGCGGGCGACGGTGGTGGACTTGGTGGACGACGCGAACATGGCGGAAGCACCGACGATCACGACGGCGAGCACGACGACCGCGATGATGACCTCGACGATGCTGAACGCGGATTCACGTTGCCGCCGCGTCGGTGTGTGACATGTCACGTGCATTGCGCATCGGTCCTTCGTGTGTAGAGGCAATCGACGTTCGCGTCACGCACGTTGAAGGGCTGCCAGGTCCCGGTGAGCGGGAAGTACGGTGGCGGGTTGCGCTTGAGCTGCTGGTCCCACATGTAGGCACGGCTCCGCGTGTATCCGGCGACGTCCCCCGAGTCCCATCCCCAGAACAGGGTCGGCGGGCGGTGCGCCGCGAAGGAGCCGTCGAGCTTGAGCCGCGCGGAACACTGCGGGGCGCTGCGCTGCACCTCGTCGGTCGTGTACTTGGACGGGATCGTGATGCCGCCCGTCGCGGCGACCATCGCGGCCTCCACCGTCGTCACCGCGCACGGATTCGCCTGCGTCTGCCAGATCACCACGTTGCCCTGCGCGAGCAGGCCGATCGAGGAGGTGCGGTCGTCGCCCTTGGTGATGTCGTCGTCGATGTAGATCGAGGCGGATCCGCCGCCGGCGCGACGCGCCGCGACCGTGACGCGGACGTTGGCGGCGACCCTGCCACTGACACGCACGTCCTCGTCGAACACGAATGCATTGACGCGGTTGAGCGGCACCGACCAGGACCTGCTGTTGTCCGGATAGGTCACGGACATGGAGTTCCCGGAGAGCTGCACGCGCCATGCAGTGTCGTGGGCGTCCCGTCCGGCTTCCGCGCCACGCCGGTTGTTCGCGGTGAAGGCCCGGACGTTGGGACGGCCATCGTCGACTGCCTGCTGGATCTGGTCCATGGCATCGATGGCGCGCATGAAGCTGATCGTCTGGCCCGTCGCACCCTGGCTGTTACAGGTGCGGCGCCCGGCTGCTCCGGCGACCACGCCGGACGTGATGCTGATGCTCGCATTGCCCACACAGCGCATGCCCGGGTCGCCGAACACCCAGCTCGCGCCGAGGTTCGGCATGCCGATCGTCGGCACGGTCGCGTAGGAGCTGTCGTCCAGGCCGTTGGAGTGGACGGGGCCGTTGAGCTCGGCGCCGTCCCCGAACCGGATGTTGCCGTCCGAGATCAGCTGGAAGTCGGCGAAGCGGCCGGGTCGCATCTCGGCCGTCGCGTAGGAGGACTTGGTCCACGTCCCCGTGGTGCGGTCACCCAGCCACGTGCGCACCGTCACGATCACGTTCGACGTGGATCGACCGGTCGTGTCCGGGACGATCACGCGCGCCACCTGCCAGTAGGCACGTACCTGCCCGCCGCTGCAGGTCGCCGCCGGGAGCCGCAGCACCGTGCGGCAGGCCTGGGCGTCGACGAGCACCGGCTCCTCGACGATCGTGTCGGTCGGGAGTGTGGCGAGCTGCACCAGTGACAGGGCGTTGCCGTTCAGCTGTCGCTCGTACACGCCGAACGTGCCGAAGTGGTCCGCCGGCAGGTTCCGCAGCTGGTTGGGCGCGTAGACCGTCACACCCGTGACCCCGTCGACGATGTCGCGCAGGTCCGCCCGGTCGAGCACGTAGTAGTCCGCCTCGGATCCGAGCCCGTTCTGCAGCCCGAAGATGACGCGTGTCACGGCGGTCTGCGTGGTCGCCGCGTTGGATACCCGGCGTGAGGCATCGGCGCTGCGGTCCCCGGCACGCTGGGCGACCATCGAGAAGGCGCCGACGAGCCCGGCGACGATGATCATGAGCAGGATCGCCCAGATGAGCGCCGACCCTCGTTCTGTCGAGGCACGGCGCATCATGCCGAGCACCCCACGGCGAATGAGTAGTCACCGGCGGTGTGCGAGGAGACCGGGACACTCGTGCGCAGGCCGCCTTCGGTGAGCTCCTTGCCCTGGCGGGTCAGGATCCGCAGGTCGATCTCGACCGACGCGATGTACGCGCGCTGGTTGGTCGCGTTCGCGGCCTGGGTCGTCGCGCACGTGGTCGGGTCGACGTAGCCACGAGGCTGCAGGGCGGGATTGCGGCGCAGCGTGTAAGCGAATGCGTTGGCCCGCGTGCCGCGAGCCGAGCGCTCGCCCTTGATGAGTTGGGTCGCAACCGCGCCGCCGACGGAGTTGGGCCCACACCGGCGCCAATTGTTGGAGACGTAGCGGGTCAGCGAGCTGCCGGCGACGACGTACCCGACGCACTCGGCTGTGGAGTCGGCGGCGTCGACGTTCGCACGGAACCACATCTGGTTCGGGGCGGCGGTCGTGAACGTCTGGATGCACTCAATGTAGGCAGCTCCCGTGTCGCCGCCGCACGCGTCACGCGAGGGGCCCGAGTCGCCAGTCGCACCCTCGTCGTCGCCGAATGCGATGACCGATCGCAGGACCTCACGCCGATCGTCGTAGAGCTCGAGCGCGGGCGAGCGCGCGACGTTCACGTCGTGGCGGAGCTGTTCCATCGCCTCGACCGCGTCGCGCTGGGCGGCGCGCTGCGCGCCCATGGAGGCGTTGCCGCTGCTCAGCTGGGTGACGGCGTAGACGATGCCGCCGACGACCATGGTCATGAGGATCATCGCCACGACGAGCTCGATGAGCGTCACGGCTCGTTCGCTGGTGTGGGAGCGACGGGTCAGCACTGTGTCGCCGGTCCCCCGTTGGCGCGACGCAGGGTCAAGGTCGCGGCAGCACCGAAGGGCGAGGCCCAGCACGTCGCGCGCATCGTCCCGGATGTCCTGGCGAACGCGACGACGACGAACACGTTGCGCACCGTATCGGCGTCGTAACGGATGCGACCGGCGGCGCTCGGTGTGCCCGCCGACATCACGCGCCCGCCCTGCGCCTCGAGCGAGAGCCGCCCGTCAGACAGCGCCTCGACTGCGCCGTGCTTGAGATAGGTGCGGTTTCCGTTCGCGCGATCGACCGGCGACGTCATCCTGGCGTCCCAGTCGGCGCGGCCCGCCGTCGTGCCCAGGTCGCCGGGGACGCGGCCACCGTGGTCGCGCTGGAACTGCGATGCGGCCTCCGAGAGCTGGACCGCGACGGTCCGTGCGCTCGTGGTCGTGGACCGGGTCCTGGAGCCGAGTATCGATGAGATGCCGAAGCCACCGATGACCATGATGATCAGCACGACGACGATGAGCTCCACGAGCGTAATGCCTCGCTCGCCCGCGAGCGGCTCGCGGGGATCGACGGAGTGCTGGCCGCGGGGACTCGCGGACGGCCTCGACGGGAAGTGAGGGGCGTGACTGACCATGTGGGTGGGCGACGGCAGGCGCGATCCACGACTGCCGTACGAGATTGGTATCGGCCGCAGTGGTGCCCTGCTTGAGGCAACTCGTTCCGATGTTCGGAGAAGTTAGCCGCAACGGCGGCGGCGAGCGCTCAGGGTTCGGCGTCGAGCTCGGTGTCGATGGCCGTGTCCACCCGCATCGAAGCCTCGGCGATGAGCTGCGCGAGGACTGGCGGGGGCACCGCGCCAGGGACGGCGATCCGGCGGTCCGCGACGAAGCAGGGGACCCCGGTGATGCCGAGCGCCTGCGCCGTCTCGAGGTCGCCCGCGACCTGTGCGACGAAGGCGGGGTCCTGGATGGCGGCCACGATGAGCTCGTCCGCGAGGGCCGCGCCGACCTGCGCCGTCACGATCTCGCGCAGCGCACGTGGATCGCCGATGTCGACGCCGCTCGTGAAGTAGGCGGCGAAGCACGCATCCATGAGGGCCTCGCGCTCGCCGTGCGACTGCGCGGCGGCGAGGAGGCGGTGGACCAACAGCGTGTTGGGACGCATCCGCTGGCGTTCGAACCGGAACTCGATGCCGACCTCCTCGCCGAGCACCACGAGCTGCTGCCGTGCCGTGTCGATCCGGGCCAGGTCGGCGCCGAAGCGCCGCTCGTCGTACGTGGCGGCCTCCTCGCCCTCGATCGGGATCGACGGATCGAGCTGATAGGCGCGCCAGGTCACCTCCGGTCGTTCGCGCTCGTCGATGTCCTCGAGGGCGACCTGCAGGTTGCGGCGGCCCACGTAGCACCACGGGCAGGCGACGTCGCTCCAGACCT
>JAOPYU010000078.1 GCA_025964455.1 Thermoleophilia bacterium
GGTCGACGAGGTGACCGAGGACGTCGACGTGCGCGACCTCGACCAGGGCCACGTCATCCCTAACATGGGCGTCGTCGTCTGGCGGGGCGTCTGGTACCCGAGCGGCTACACCGAGTGGGTGCCGGCCCGCGAGATTGAGCGGCGCATCGACCTGACGAACATCGACCTCGACGACATCGCCACGGCCGTGGACGCCCGGCGCCCAGCCTGGGCGGAGGCAGGCATCTCGGTACGCCCGGTGACATGGGTCGACCACGACGCCGAGTGGCCCGCGCCGCTCTCGACCGACCGAGCTTCCATCACTGCTCCCCGGTCAATCGGCTTCTTCCTCGACGGCCCTGGCAGCGCCGAGACCGAGTTCGTGGTCTACGCGGCCGGGTGGGCCGACACCGACTTCGTCACCGAGCTGGACGGGCCGGTATCGAGCGGCTACGTCGAGCTGTACACAGCCGACGAGTTCGTGGCGGTCATGGATCGAATCGTGGCGCAGGTGCGCCGCGCCGTCGCCGGCTCCTGACCCCACCGGTGCCCCAACCGGTGCTCCCGCGACATTGGCGAAAAGAAAAGCCCCCGCGTGAGCAGGGGCTTCCTCGTGTTCACGGAGGTGGAGGCGGCGGGAATCGAACCCGCGTCCACGGCCGGCTTGGTATGAGCGTCTACGAGTGTAGCCTGCGATTTGTTCTCGGGAATCGCCCGCCCCACAGGCCGGCTGACCATTCCCATCCAACGCCTGGAAGTCCCGGTGCCCCCGCGTCGGGTTGGGGCACCAGCAAGCCCGTTGTGTACCACGCCGCCGTCACGGGCCCAACGACGGTGTGGTCTGGCTCACTTAATCACGCAAGGTGATCAAGCGGCCATTGCGAGCTCGTTTTCAGAGACATTCGCAGTTGGTTGGTGCCGGACTGATTAACGAGGCCAACCGGCATCCTCGACTCGCAACCCATCCGCGCGATCGACCCTGTCGAAGCCAGGTCGCCCCCGTGATGTGGTACTCGACACAGTGTAGCAGCGGTTTCGCGGCATGCAGGGATCTCGAGAACGGGCCGCGTGGCACCCCCATCCGGCCAACCCGTGGCCTTCTTGAACCAATTCCCGTGCACCCCGCGATACCCAGATGAATACGCACTGCCCCAAGCCTGGTGCGTTGCACAACTACGAGAGGACCAGGGACATGAGCCTGTCTATTGGATCGATTCCGGCGACGACCGCAACCAAGTCGGTCGAGCCTGTGCGCGCGAGCGCAAGTGGCGGTGGCGCGGTGCCATTCAGCCTCGGCGCGACCTCGGCCGGTGCCTACATGGCGCAGGGCGGCGGAGCCCCGGGTGAGCCCAGCGGCACCAAGTCGCTGCTCGCCAAGGTGCTCGGCGGCGCCGTGGTCGGTGCCGGACTCGGCTTCGGCGCGTCGTTCATCACGCCGATCATCAACCTCATCCCCCACGCGAAGATCATCCTGCCGGCTGCCGGCGCGGCGATCGGTGCGATCGGCGGCCTGGCGATGCACCTGATCGGCAAGCGCAAGCAGAACCTCGCCATGCAGGCGCAGGCCCAGGCGGCGCAGCAGCAGTCGATGCAGCCCACGGTCGCCACCAATGGCGTGACGCTGCGCACGGGAGCCCGCGGCGCCGCAGCGGCCAAGCTTCAGAAGGACCTGCATTCGCTCGGCGTCTACAAGGGAACCCTCACGGGCGCCTTCGATGCCGGGACCTCGGCAGCGGTCCGCCGCTACGAGGTGATGAAGGGTGTCGTGCCCACGGGCCTCGGCTCACCCGACGTGCGCGCCGCCGTGGCGCAGGACGTCGCGCTCATGAAGCAGTACGCCTAGCGATCCTGCACACATCGGGGCAGTGAAGATCCTTCGGGCCGGACACCGTGCGACATCTGTCGACGGAGCCGGCCCGAAGGCAATTATCTGCTGATCTACGCGCCGAACTCCTGCGCCCAGTACGACCGGCCGTTGGCTCCAGTGACATAGCCCACGCCCATCGAGCGGAAGCTCGGGTCGAGGATGTTCTTGCGGTGCGTCGGGCTTGCCATCCACTCGCGCACGACCTGCTCGGGCGAGGTCTGGCCGGTGGCGACGTTCTCGCCCCAGGCGTTGCGCCAGCCCTCGGCACGGATGCGCGACCCGGGGTCGCCGTCGCCGATGCCGTCATGCGCCATCTTGCCGACCTGCGACATGTGCGACGCGTGCTTCTCCGCGGCATCGTCGAGCGTGCCGTTGTAGCCGACCGAACCGAGGCCCGCCTTCGCGCGCTCCTGATTGATGAGCTCCAGCACGCGCTTCTCGAACGCGTCGTCCTCGGCATTGGAGGCGTTCGCGACCGGCGCCTTGACCGCCTTCGCGACAACCTGGTCCTTCTGCGCGGCGCCACCCTGGACACCCATGACGTGCGAGCCGCCGCCGTGCATGTCGCAACCGGCCGCGGCGCCGCCACCGGTGGCGCCGGACTTCATCTTGGAGACGATCTCGCCGAGCGCCTTGACGGCTGCTGCGAGTCCCTCGAGCACTGCCGCGAGCGAGCCAGGTGCTGCGCCGCCACCTGCGACGGCATCTGCGCCCTTGGCGGCATCAGCTGCTCCGCCGGCCTGCGTGGCGTCCTTAGCAGGACCCCCGCTCTCGCCGGCAACCTTGGTGGGTGCGGTGCCAGCGCCAGCGGCGCCCGCGACCTTCGTTGGCGGTGCGCCGGAGGCACCGGCAACCATGCCGCCTCCACCACCCGCTCCGATTCCAGCTGTGCTGCACATCTGCGTGTCCCGTCCCCCTGGTCCGACGCTTCAGCTCGAGATGACGCCGCGCGACGGACACACATGTCCCCGCATCCAGTGAACACCGGTATCGACGGAAGCGCAACCGGCAACTGACCGATAACCGACAGGGTCGATCGGCCACGGCGCGGCCTCAGCGCTGGGACATCTCGCGGTCGATCTGGCGCTGCACGTCGCGCTTGGCGATCGTCGCGCGCTTGTCGCCCTTGTCCTTGCCCTTGCCGACGCCGATCGCGAGCTTGGCGCGTCCGTCGCGGAAATACAGCGACAGCGGCACGATCGTGTTGCCCTTGCGGGTTGTCTGCACGTGCAGGTCGTCGAGCTCCTTGCGGTGCAGCAGCAGCTTGCGGGTGCGGATCGGGTCGTGGTTGAACACGTTGCCCTGCTCGTAGATGGCGATGTTCATCCCGAGGATGAAGGCCTCACCGCTCTCGATGCGCACGTAGGCTTCCTTGATGGCCACCTTGCCGTCACGGAGCGACTTGACCTCCGTGCCGGTGAGCACGATGCCGGCCTCGAACGTCTCCACGATCGCGTAGTCGTACCGCGCCCTGGGGTTCTCGGCCACGATCTTGCGACCGTCATCG
>JAOPYU010000079.1 GCA_025964455.1 Thermoleophilia bacterium
GGAACCAGTCGGCCTTGATCAGGTCACGCGGCATGTTGGTCGTCGACAGGAACAGCGACGCGAACAGCAGCGGGAAGATCCCCTGCAGCGCTTCGCTCTCGCCGGAGCGCAGCGCGATCCAGGCCCCGATCGTCGCGAACGAGAACGCGGTCCACATCGACAGGACGAGCAGGACCAGCACCCCGAGCGGACCCGTGTGGAAGTCCACCTGCGTCACGAACATGATCGTGATGTAGAGCAGCGACGCGCCGAGGGCGATCACGATCGCGCCGGAGATCTGGGCCACGACGAGCGCACCTGCGCGCATGGGTGTCAGCGCGAGCCGGTCGAGGAAGCCGCTCTCGATGTCGCGGACCAGGCCGAGCCCGGCGCTCGAGGTGGCGAACAGCGCGGACTGCATGAAGGTGAGGACGATCAGGAAGTCGAGGAAGCGATCCGCGGGAAAGCCCGGAATGTCGGTCGCGCTCGACAGGCCGCTCGAATTGATGGCGAGCAGCAGCAGCGGCATGATGATGCCGGGCATGTAGCCGGCCGGGGAACTGAGCGCGCCACGCACGGACCGCCCGACGAGCAGCCGGATCTGGTGCGCGAGCGAGGTGCCCGTCGCATGGGGGTTGATGACCCCGGTCGTCTGCACGGCAGCGGTCGCGGTGCTCATGCGGCACCCTCGAGCGTGAGGCCGGTCTTCTTGAGGAACACGTCGTCGAGCGTCGGCTCGTGCTGGCGCACCTCGGCGACCTGCAGCCCGGCATCGTCGACGGCGCGGATGACGGTCACGAGGCTCGCCTTGTCGACGCCGCCGGTCAGGCGGACGGCCACGGCGCCAGGCGTCATCGGTGCGGCCTCCTCGCCGAACTGCGCGAGCACGCCCGCTAGGGCCGCACGATCGCCGTCACCGACGGGCACGACCTCGACGGTGGGCGCACCGATCTCCGCCTTGAGTGCTGCCGGGGTGCCCTCGGCGACGATCTTGCCGGCGTTGATGATGCCGACGCGGTCGGCGAGCACGTCCGCCTCCTCCAGGTACTGCGTGGTGAGGAACACGGTGACACCCTCCTCCTTGGCGAGGCGGCGCACCTCCTCCCAGAGCGCGGTGCGGCTCTGCGGATCGAGGCCGGTGGTCGGCTCGTCCAGGAACAGCACGCGCGGCTCGTGCACGAGCGCCAGGGCGAGGTCGAGGCGGCGCTGCATGCCGCCGGAGTAGCCCCCGACCTTGCGATCGGCAGCGTCCTCGAGGCCGACGCGATCGAGCAGCGTCTTCGCGCGCTCGTCGGCGCGGGCGCCGGTGATGCCCTGCAGGGATGCGATCAGCTTCAGGTGCTCGCGGCCGGTCAGGAACTTGTCGAGCGCGACCGCCTGCAGCGCGGCGCCGATCGCCTTGCGCACGTCGCCGCCCTGGGTCGCGACGTCCCAGCCCGCGACGGTCGCGGTGCCCGACGTCAGCGGGAGCAGAGTCACGAGCATGTTCACGGTCGTGGACTTGCCGGCTCCGTTGGGGCCGAGGAACCCGTAGATCTCGCCCGGCGCGACGTCGAGGTCGATGCCGTCGACCGCGAGCGGGCCCTTGTTGAACTGCTTGACGAGGCCGCGAACCTCGATGCCATTGTCCTGTGTCGCCATGGTGCGACGCTACCACGCTGGGCAGGTAGTTGCGCGCTCACACATCCGCAGGCGGACGCGTCTCGCGCCACGCTGCGCGGGCGTCGCGAACGAGCGCCGGGCCGGTCGCGAGCAGGAAGGCCACGCACAGCAGCGGCAGCGCCGGCAGCGCGTCCTGTGGGCGCTCGATGACGAGGATGGTGGTGAGCAGCAGGCCGGTGGGCAGCAGCACGAGCGCGCGCCGGATCCCGAGACCCCAGCGAACGGTCGCCGCGAGCATGAGCGCGAGGAACAGGACGTCGACGATGCCGAGCCGGCCGAGGAACTCGTAGTCCACGCCGGCGACCGGAGAGGCGATCGTGGGCCAGTCGATCCAGCGAGGTTCGTCGCGGGCGCGCTCGACCACCTGGTTGGTGACGCCCTGGTCGCTGAACACGCTCCACGCGTCGGCTGCGGGGACGAGCAGGAAGATCGGCAGCAGCCACCAGGGACGCTCGATGGCACGGACGAAGGCGACCCCGGCGAGCGAGCCGAAGCAGAGCTTGGCGACGTCCGAGGCGATGTCGACGTCCGCGACGTTCAGCACGACCACGAGCGCGAAGCTGAGCGCCACGCCCGCGAGGAGCAGCCGCATCGGGGCCGGCCAGGCGACCGCGACGCTCCAGGCGAGCGCCGTCACGAGGGCGAACCACGCGGCGTGCGACACGTAGGCCGCGACTCGGTACTCGTCGAGCGAGGTCGGGCCGGGCAGCAGCGGAGCGAGCGCGAGAGCGGCGGAGGCGACCAGCGCGAGGAGTGCGCTGCGGACGAGGACGCGGCGGGTCACGTCAGAACGGGGGCTTGTCGGAGTACCACTCGCCGAGCACCCGGAACGCCTGCCAGAACGCCTGCTTGGACGCGGGCCGGTCGAGCGAATCGTCGATGTCCGGACACCAGATCGCCTCGCACGCGTGCGTCCATCGCTGGACCGCGCCGGGGGTCGGCTCCAGCCGCGATGCGTCCGGCACCTCGAGCCCGTTGATCGCATCGAGCGAGGCCTGGCCCATCACCACGAGCAGCTTGGGCTCGACGATGCGGATCTCGCGCAGCAGCCACTCCGGGCAGCGCTCGCGCATGCATGCCGTCGGGTGAGACGAGCACTTGATCAGGTTCGTGCCGTACAGGTCGAGCGGGTCCACCGCGAGGCGCTCGACGCTGCGCCGGATCGCGTCGCCCGAACGACCGTGGAAGGCGACGCCGAAGTCGAGCTCCTCGCTCGACGGCGACCACTTCACGAGCATCACGTCGGCGAGTGGATGCCCGGTGCCCAGCACGCGCGATTCGCGCGGATCGTCGTGGTCGCAGAGCCCGCACGCGGCGACGTCGTCACCGAGGGAGTGGATGTCGACGATCGCCCGATCCAGGTATTTCTGGAAGACCTGGTCGTCGTCGGCTCGGTGCGGATGCAGGTGCGCCATGCCCGAGGGAGATTCGGCGTGGACGGGGCAGAATCCTGCCCCACCCCCTCCCCGGTCGCCTCGCAATTATTCGCGGTACAACGACAGGAAATTGCGAGGCGACGTCGGGTGTCAGTCCTCGTCGGGACCCACGGCCTCGGCCGGGAGCCGCTTCGAGCGACCGGTCAGGTCGTTGACCCACTTCAGGCCCTGCAGGTAGAGCAGGCTCTTGGGACGCTTGAGGATCTCGCCTTGGCCGAGGGAGACGAGGAACGACTCCTTGTCATCCCATGCGGGCATGTGGACAGCAGCGGTCCCCAGGCCCTGCACGACGTGCGAGTCGGACCCCGCCCCTTCGACGAGGTTGTACTTGCGCGCGAAGCGCTCCGCGTCGCGGTTGTACTGGTCGAACGGCAGGCGCGCGTTGTAGGTCTCGAAGGCGTCGATCTCGTCGAGCGTGTCGCGCAGCAGGTGCACGTCGGGGATCGTGTGGAGCCGGTCGAACGGATGCGGCACGTAGACGAGCCCGTCCTGGGCGCGAATGCGCTCGATCGTCTCGTGCCAGCTGAGGCCGGGTTCGATGCGCTCGGTCAGGAACAGGCCGATCACCTCGCCCTGGGAGGTCTTGACCTCTTCCCCGACGATCACCTGGATACCGTACTCCTCGGCCAGCTCGGCGCAGGCGAGCGCTCCGGAGATCTCGTTGTGGTCGGTGACGGCGACGGCCGTGAGACCGACCTGCTTGGCGACGTAGAGCAGCGCCTCGGGATCGGTGGCGCAGTCCCAGGAGTGGGACGTGTGCATGTGCAGGTCGATGACGCAGTTCTTCTCGTTCGCCCGCGGCGCGGCGATGTGCACCTGGATGCGCTCGCGCAGCGATTCGTACTCGCGCACGTGCGAGCGGGCGAGGTCGGCGGGATCCGGCAGGTCGATGTCCGGCGCGCGCTCGGCGAGCGCCGTCTCGACCAGGACGTGGAGGGCCTCGGTGTCGCGGGCGTCGTCATCGGTGACGGTCGGCACGTCGACCACCGGGACGCCCGCCGCGAGCGCCTCCTCGCGGCTGCGTCGGTGCGTGCCGGCGAGCGCGAGGTAGGCACCGGCCCCGGCGAGCACGGCATCGGCCTGCTCGCGCGTCGGAGCCTCGATGGCGAGGACCCGGCCACGGAGTGCGCGCGGCACGACCGGGCGGTGGTGCACGCCGAATCTCGACAGCAGCGTCAGTGTCAGCTCCGGGCGCGCATCGAGCAGCGGGGCGAGGTCGCGGACCAGATCGCGGACGCTCGCCTCGTCGTCCTCGCCGCGCCCGACGACCACGACCGGGCCGGTGCCGGCGCCGCGCGCACGCGTGCGGGTCGCACCCGTGGGAACGAGCGCAGGCTCCAGCTGCTCGCCGAAGGTCTCGCGGAGCAGCTCCGACGCCGCGTCCCCGTCGACCAGCCAACGGTCGACGCCATCGACGACGCGCTCACGCAGGGGCGCAGCGATCGTCGCGGCGACGGTCGGGATCGGGGCGTCGTGAAACGTCGCGACGGTCAGCCCGCTCCAGCGTCGCACCACGAAACGGGCGAGGTCGTTGGCGAGCGGGTCATGCACGTGCACGAGATCCGCGCCCGCGCGCTCGAGGATGACACGCACCGCCGCGCGCAGGCTGACCGATGCCGGACCGATCGGCAGCGGCAGCGCGAGCAGCGGCCAGTCGCGCATCGCCTCGTGCGAGCGCTTCTCGCCGGGCGCCGACGCGGCGAGCGCGAGCTCCTCGTCCTCGAGGCTGCCGAAGACGTCATCGTAGGACGCGCCCCGGGCCAGCTCCCGCAGGGCCCGGCGCGTGGCACGTCGAGCACGCAGGTCGGCGCTGGGCGCCACGACGATCGGCTGTGGGACGGAGCTGTCGCCCGCCTCACGCAGCGCGACGAGCCCATCGGCCAGCTCGGCGACGTGCTCGTTGACCGGATGCGGCGTCGTCCACGGCCAGGGCGAGACGAGCAGGACACGGGCATCGCTCATGGCGCGACCTCACCGGGGCGAGGATGCGCCACGCCCAGCTGCAGGAGCCCTCGGGGAACGTGCGGGCGCGGCAGCCGGATGCGACCGTCGAGGACCGGCTCCTCGATGAGGTGCCAGCTCGCCCACGCGAGCGGGAAGGTCAGTGCGAGCGCGATCGCGGTGTTGGCTGTGACGGCGCCCAGGCCACCAGCGCGCGTCACGCCCGCGACGCTCATCCAGTGCAGCACGACGTAGTGCCACAGGAAGATGCCGTAGGAGATGCGACCGATGGCGAGCAGTGCGGGTGCGCCGACCACGCGCGCCAGGAGCGAGCGGTCGGGGCGCAGCGCGACGGCGAGCATCCAGCACGCCACGCCGAACGCGACGGGGGTGACCCACCACCACGTGGTCGTGACGCGGCCTCCGTCGAGCCCGTCCCAGCGCGCGCGAAGCCCGATCGCGACCAGGACCGTGCCGAGCACGGTCCACACCAGCGGTGACATCCCGCGCACACGAGCTGCGAGGCGTCCGGAACCGGAGAACGCGGCGACCAGCACGATCGCCGCGAAGATCCCCGCCCCGAAGTTGTCGAGGTACCCGAGCGCCGTGACGCGCGGCTCAAGACCGGCGACCGACAGCTCCGGCGAGCGGCGCACGAGGCAGCCGACCACGATGCCCGCCACCGGCACCGACATGAGCAGACCGGCGCGCACCGCGAGCGACGGAAGCCGGCGCACGATCGGCGCCAGCCCGAGCATGGCGAGCGGCAGCAGCAGGTAGAAGCCGAGCTCCACGGTCAGCGTCCAGGTCACGGGCAGCAGGTGCACGCCGCCGGGCGCGAGGTTCTGCACGAGCAGCGCGTTGACCACGACCTGCTCGACGCTCGTCTGGTTGATCGACACGGTTGCGGCTGCGACGAGCATCACGAGCATGTAGAGCGGCCAGATGCGCCGGAAGCGGCGCACCGCGAATCGACGCACGCCGGGGCGCGAGGCATCGGGAATCAGCATCCACCGCACGAACGGCAACGCGAGCAGCAGGCCGCTCAGCACGAAGAACACGTTGGTGCGGAGCGTCAGGTTGCGGAAGGCGCCGTGGACCACGTCCGGCATCCCCGCCACGAACGCCGGATCGGTCGGGCTGGTCGCCGTCGCCCACCCGGTCGCCAGATAGGCGTGGAAGGCCACGATCGCGAGCGCTGCAAGCGCGCGGAACCCGTCCATTCCCGGGAATCGCCGTGGCATCTCGTTCAGCTCGGACATCGCCGCCAAGCATACCGACGGCATCCACGCCGCCCCGCCGTCCTGGTCCCGCCCGCCCCGGCGATTTCGGTGACGTTGGCCGCGCCACAGCCGGCCAACGTCACCAAAATCAGGGGCAGACGAGCGAGGGGCCCGCCGCGGCGTTCGCGACGGACCCCTCCCCCTTCGGTGACCCACGCGTCGATCAGGCGTGTGCCGGGATCGGTGCGCCGACCGCGTCGGCGGCCAGGTGGTAGTCGATGCCACCGTCGCGACGACGATCCTCGCCGGTGCGCTCAGATGACTCGCGGCCGGCCGGGCCACCCGCGATGAACGCCTCGAGGTGCTCGCGCGCGATGTCGTCGTCGTGCTGCCACGGCGGCGACTTCATGAGGTACGCGCTCGGCCACTCGAGTGCGCCGCCGATCTTGCGATCCATCGCCGCCTTGGCGAAGCGGACCGCGTCGATCGTGATGCCCGCCGAGTTCGGCGAGTCGACGACCTCGAGCTTGACCTCCATCATGAGCGGCACGCCGCCGAAGGCTTCGCCCTCGACGCGGATGTGCGCCCACTTGCGGTCCTCGAGCCACGGCACGTAGTCGCTCGGCCCGACGTAGACGTCCTTGGCCGGGATCTCGTACGGCAGCACGCTCGTGACCGCATTGGTCTTGGAGACCTTCTTGCTCTCGAGGCGCTCGCGCTCGAGCATGTTGCGGAAGTCGGAGTTGCCACCGACGTTCAGCTGGCTCGTGCGCAGGATCTTGACCCCACGGTCACGGAAGAGCTGGGCGATGCGGCGATGCAGGATCGTCGCGCCCACCTGGCTCTTGATGTCGTCACCGATGATCGGCAGGTTCGCCTCTTCGAAGCGCGCCCGCCATTCGGGACGACCCGCGATGAACACGGGGATGCAGTTCACGAAGCCGGTGCCGGCCTTGAGTGCTGCATCCGCGTAGAACTCGACGGCCTGCTGGCTGCCCACGGGGAGCAGGTTGATCAGGACGTCGGCCTTGGTGTCCCTCAGGACCTGGACCACGTCGACGGGCTCGGCCTCCGACAGCTCGACGACCTCGGAGAGGTACTTGCCGATGCCATCGAGCGTCGGGCCGCGGTGCACGGTCACCCCTGCGTTCGCCACCTCGGAGAACACGACGGTGTTGTTCTCACCCGCGAAGATCGCCTCGGAGAGGTCCAGCCCCACCTTGGCCGCCGCGACGTCAAACGCCGCGACGAACTCGATGTCGCCCACGCCGTAGCCGGCGATCGTGTGGTGCATGAGGCCCGGGACCTCTTCCGTGGCGCCCGCGTAGTGCGTGACTCCCTGGACGAGGCTCGAGGCGCAGTTGCCGATACCGGCGATCGCGACGCGGACCTTGCCGCTGTTAGGGACCGGGGTCCCCGGCTGG
>JAOPYU010000285.1 GCA_025964455.1 Thermoleophilia bacterium
GCGATACGCCGCGGCTCCGAGCCGTCGGGCTGGCGAAGGCCAACGGTGCCGGCGTCGTGCGCGTCACGTCATCGGGCGAGCGCATCCGCATCGACGTGACGCGCCGCATCCCCGGCGCGTTCGGTGCTGGCCGCCGCACGATCCGCGCGAGCGCCTGGGTCGAGCTTCCACCGGTGATGACGGTCGGAGATGCCGGCCCCAATCCACCAGGCGTGTATTCGGGGCCGCTCGTGAATGTAGAGGGCGTCCGCGCGTGTCCGGCCGTCGCGGCCGCGTGGAGCCGCATGGACGCCGCCGCGGCTCGCGACGAGGTCGTGCTCACGCCGACGAGCGGCTTCCGCGGGTATGCCGAGCAGGCGATCCTCTTTGCGCGTCTCGGACCGGGCCTCGCCGCTCCGCCCGGCACCAGCCGTCACCACGACGCCACCGAGTTCGACGTCAACGTCGGCCCTGCTGGCTCTCCGACCCACCGCTGGCTCCAGACACACGGCCCCTCTCACGGCTTCATCCAGCGCTATTCGTGGGAACCGTGGCACTGGGGGTACGTGGCGGGATGCTGACTATTCGCGTAGATGTCCAATGTCGTTGAGGGTCACGACCTCACGATCCCAGGATACGTCGTGCTCGCGAAGGTGCGTGATGCTGCCCGGCGCGGTGATGAACTTGGCACGTCGGGTCGCTTCGATCGGAATCTCGAGCCACGCAGCGATGAGGTAGGTCGCGGTGCCGCCATGGGTCACGACGACCGTGTGGTCGTGTCCGTTTTCGAGTATCCGGTCGAGTGCTGCATAGGTGCGCGTGGCCCATTCGAACCGGGTCTCGGCGCCGGCGCCCGATCGGTGGTGCATGCGGCGCTCGTCCAGAGGCGGAGGTTCGTACGGGGTCGACCCGACGGGAGTCCCGTCGGCAGTGCCGTATGACTGTTCACGAAGGTCTCGATCGATTCCTACCGCCACCCCGAGCGCGTCGCCGATGGGCTGTGCAGTCTGTCGCGCACGAGCGAGGTCCGACGACCGAACATCGACCGATCCGTCGTCGTCGAGGCGAGCGGCGAGGGCATGCGCGATTCGAACCGCGTCCCGGACCCCGTGTGGGGTCAGTCCCGAGTCGTACCAGCCGCCCACCAGTCGTTCGGTGTGATGCGTTGCCTCGGTATGCGGAATGACGTAGATGTTGCGCATGCTGTGATTGCGACCGTCGGCGGCGGCTCGCTGCGGGCGCTTACGGTGATTGTACCGACGCTCGGGTCAGGGGCTGCCGACACTCGGCAACCTGAGCAGAACAGGGCACCACTCCTGGGGGTCGTGGCACTGGGTGTACGTGGCGGGTTGTTGACATCGTCAGCTCAGGTGCACGTCGTCGTTGCAAACCGCGACCTCACGGTCACGGAGCACCTGTCACAATCGGCGAGATGGACATTCGACATGCCGACGCCGCGGACGCCGAGCGCCTCTGCGAGATGCTGACTGCCGGGCTGGGCTTCGAGCCCCCGACGCTCACGCATGTTCGCTCGCGACTGTCGGAGGGTGAGCACTCGGGCTCGATCACGCTCGTGGCGGAGCGCGAAGGCGAGGTAATCGCCTTCGTCACGTACGTCGTGTTCCGGTCGCTCGAGTACGCGCGACCTCAGGCGCGGATCACCGCGATCGTCGTCAGCGAGGCTGGACGGCATTCGGGCATCGGGCGGGGACTGGTTGCGGCAGTCGAGACGGAGGCGGCGCTGGCAGGGTGCTTTCGCGTCGAGTTGACGAGTGCACATGAGCTGCCCGAAGCGCACCGGTTCTGGAACTCGGTCGGCTACGAGAATGCGGGGCTGCGTTACAAGCGTGCAATCGATCCCCCGTCGGCTGGACAGGATTCGAGCGATCGTCGGCCTTCACGTGGATGATGCGCCGCAGTGCAGCCCTGACGATCCCCCCGGATCGCTGCGCCGGCGCCTCAGCCAGCTGATCGTCTCCCAGCTCGTGCTCGGCGCTGGAGTCGCGCTGCTGCTCGACTCGCAGCTGGGATCCGACGGCTTCTCGATGTTCGTCAACGGTGCGCGGCTGACCCTGGGCGTTCCGTTCGTCGTCATCAACACGGTGGTGTCACTGACGTTGATCGCCATAGCCTGGGTGCGAGGGCGGCGCCCGGGGCTCGGGACGCTCACGCATGCGGTGGTGGTCGGGACGACGGTGTCGCTGCTGCTGCCCGTGTTACCCGGTCCTGACGTAACCACCGTCCGCGTGCTGGAGCTGCTGCTCGCCTTCGTCGCGCTGAGCGTCGGCGTGGCTGCATACGTCGCCGTCGACCTCGGCGCTGGACCACTCGAGGCCGCGGCGTTGTCCATGGATCCACCGCTACGGTTCGGTGTCGCGTACACGCTGTTGCAGCTTGCCGGCGCCGTGGCCGGGTGGTCCATGGGAGCGGACGTCGGGGCCGGGACCGTGCTCGTCGTGCTCTGCGTCGGCCCGGTCGTGGATCGCCTGACGCCTGTGTTCAAGCCGGGTACCGGCGGAACGTGAGGTCAGCGAGCG
>JAOPYU010000306.1 GCA_025964455.1 Thermoleophilia bacterium
CCGCTGACCCCACAACAAATTTGGTGACGTTGTTGGCGGAATCCGGTAGCAACGTCACCAGATTCTTCAGGGGCAGCCCGTCAGCCGAGGGCGCCGTCGGGAACGTCCTCGCCGACGAGCTCGAACAGCTGGCGCTCGGTCAGGACCTGGGTGCCGAGCGACTCGGCCTTCGCCAGCTTGGAGCCCGCCTTCTCGCCCGCGACGAGGAAGTCGGTGGTGCCGGACACGCTGCCGACCACGCGGCCCCCGTAGCGCGCGATCAGGTCGCCAGCCTCCCCGCGCGAGAGCGTGCCGAGCGTGCCGGTGACGACGACCGACTTGCCCACGAGCGGCCCCTCCGTCGCCGGGCCTGCGAGCTCGTCGTCGGCCAGCTCGGTGCGCACGCCCACGGCCTGCAGGTCGGCCACGAGCGCACGGTTGTCCGCGTCGCTCGCCCACGCGTGCACGCTCTCGGCGATGACCTGCCCGAGCCCCGGCACCGCCGCGATGTCCTCGGCGCTTGCGTCGAGCAGCGCGTCGATCGAGCGGAACCGGCGCGCGAGGTCCACGGCGACCTGCTCGCCGACGTGGCGGATGCCGAGTCCGAACAGCAGCTTGTCGAGCGACTGGTTGCGGGATGCGTCGATCGACCGGACCAGCTTCTCGGCGCTCGGCCGGCCGTAGCCCTTCAGCTCCGCGATCGTGTCCGCCTCGAGCCGGTAGATGTCCGGGATCCGGGCGATGAGCCCTTCGGCAGCGAACCGCCGCACGGACTTCTCGCCCACCCCGTCGATGTCCATCGCGGTGCGCCCCGCGAAGTGCTCGATGAGGCGCAGGTTACGTTCGGGGCACGCCGCGTTGGGGCAGCGCAGCACCGCTTCCTCGGCGACGTACTGCACCGCGGTGCCGCAGCTCGGACACTCGGTCGGCACGACGTAGGCACGCTCGCTGCCGTCGCGCGCATCGACCACCGGTCCAACGACCTGGGGAATCACGTCACCCGCACGCTGGACGATGACGATGTCACCGATGCGGATGTCCTTGCGCTCGATGTCATAGGCGTTGTGGAGGTTCGCCTGGCGCACCGTGACACCGCCCACCTCGACCGGTTCCAGGTTGGCGTACGGAGTGATCGATCCCGTGCGCCCGACCGCGACGGGGATGTCGAGCAGGCGCGTCGTGGCGGTCGTCGGCGCGAACTTGAAGGCGATCGCCCAGCGCGGATCGCGCCCGACGATGCCGAGCTCCTCCTGCAGGTCGACCGAGTCCACCTTGACCACCACGCCGTCGATGTCGAAGTCGAGCGTGGGGCGACGCTGCTCCCACTCCGCGCAGCGCGCTGCGACCTCCTCGATCGTGGAGTGGACCCGATGGTCGGGGCTCGTGCGGAAGCCCACCTCGCCGAGCCACTCCATCGCAGCGGAGTGGGATTCCAGCTGCGCCTCCGCGGCACCGCCCGCGAGCGAGTACGCGAAGAACCCGAGCGGGCGCGAGGCAGCCAGCGCCGGATCGAGCTGTCGGATCGATCCGGCGGCGGCGTTGCGCGGATTCATGAACACCGGCAGGCCCTCCGCGATGCGTGCCTCGTTGAGCTGCTCGAACCCCGACCGCGACAGGTAGACCTCGCCCCGGACCTCGACGAGCGCGGGGAGCGGCGCACTGCCCGCAGCGTGCCGCAGCCGCATCGGGATGCTGCGGATCGTGCGCACGTTGTGCGTGACGTCCTCACCGGCGATCCCGTCCCCGCGCGTGACAGCGCGCACGAAGCGGCCGTTCTCATAGGTGAGTGACATCGCGAGCCCGTCGATCTTGGGTTCGGTGACATAGGCGAGCCCGGCCGCGAGCACGTCGGCGACCTGATCGGAGTCCGCCGCGCCGAGGCCGAGCAGGCGCAGGTTGCGCAGCTGCCACGCGCGCAGCTCGTCCTGATCGCGCGCATTGGCGAGCGACAGCATCGGAGCGCGATGGGCGACGGAGGGAAAGTCGTTGCCGACGCGCTCCCCCACGCGCTGGGTCGGCGAGTCCTCGCGTGCGAGCTCCGGATGCTCCGCCTCCAGCGCCTGCAGCTCCCGGAAGAGCCGGTCATACGTCGCGTCGTCGACGATCGGTGCGTCGAGCACGTGGTAGCGGTAGGAGTGGTCGTTCAGCTCGTCGACGAGCTCGTCGATGCGGGCGCTGGCGTCGGTCGGGGTCGGCATGCCCCGAATCTACCCACCGCGGCGCGACCGCAACTGCCACGATGCCGGCTGATGCTCACGCGCGCGCACGCCCGCGCGAGAGGCGGCGCTGGCTCACGTGGCGACGAGCACCGCGGCGAGATCCCAGGACGTGATCCGCTCGACGCTCTCCTGGTCGTGGACCTCGAACCGGAGCGGCGTGACCGCGATGGCGTTGCGGGCGATGGCGGCGATGTCCGTGTCGACCTCGTCCGCGTGGTGCTCGGGATCGTCGCCGTAGAGCAGGTAGTGCCGCTTGCCGTCGGGATGCTCCTGCTTGAGCTCGAGCTTGTCGCGATAGATGCGGCGTCCGAGCGTGCCGACCTCGACGCCCGTGACCTCGGACACCGGGATGCCCGGCACGTTGACGTTGATGACCAGTCCGTCCGGCAGCGTGCCGCGGCGATCCAGGACGCGCTGCACGAGGCTCGGCAGGAACGCCTGGAGCGCAGCGTGATCGAAGTCGTGGGTGCGCGGATAGCCGAGCTCGCGTGCGGTGCTCTGCTGGGAGACAGCGATCGCCGGGAGCCCGTTCATGGCGGCGTCGAAGGCGGCGGAGACCGTCCCCGAGTACGCGACGTCGTCGCCGACGTTGAGGCCGTTGTTTGCGCCGCTCACCACGATGTCGGGCTTCGGGCCGGCGAGCCCGAGCACCGCGAGCCTGACGCAGTCGGCGGGCGTGCCATCGGTTGCGAACGCGATTTCGGCGTGCGGCACGTCCACCTCGTGGACGACCAGCATCGCGCCGAGCGTGATCGAGCGACTGACGCCCGATCGGTTGCGGTCGGGCGCAATCACGGCGACGCGGCCGAGCGGGGCGAGCGCCTCCACCACGGCATGCAGGCCAGGCGAGTCGAAGCCGTCGTCATTGGTCACGAGGATGTTGGGGCGGTCGTCGGTCACGCCACGACCCTACCCCGAAGCGTCGGGTCCGAGCCCGAACGGTCACCCGGCCCGGAGAAACCGCCGGCGATGGCGGATCAGGTCATCGACGTGCTCGGGCGGGACCTCGCCCTGCTGCGCCAGCAGGCGCACGCGTCGCAGCTCGCGTTCGTCGAGCACACGCTCGAGCTCGCGCAGCACCGCGTCGGGGTGCGTCGCGCGCTCGACCTCGCGCACGCGCTGCTCGTGGCGCCACTGGTCCCAGCGCGCAGCCTCGACCTCGATCGGCTCGTCCGTGGATCGGATGCCCCGACCGATCCGCACGTGCCGGAGGTAGAGCCACGCCTCGAGGTCGGCGCGCAGCGCGGCCGCGGCGGCCGGCGCCCAGAGCGCGCTCGGGATGACGAGCACGGCGTAGAGGAGCAGCGCGAGCTGTGCACCCCCGCCGGCGAGGAGCACACAAGCGGCGAGCAGCGCGGGCGGCAGCGCCGCCGCCACGAGCCGCCATGCGAATGCGCGTGCGCCGCGACCTTCCAGCAGCTCCGTTACCGGGTCGTACATGCCGGGCGCGTTGCCGACGCCCGGCGCGGCGGCGTCGCGGCGGGCGACGCGGTCGCGGTCGACGTGCACCGTGATCGGGCGTTCACAGCTGTCGCACTGGACGACGTAATCGCGCAGGTCGGTCCACGGGACCGGCGGTTCCGTGAAGGTGGGGCACTCGCACGCCGGGCACGCGAAGGGCCCGCGTGCGATCGTCGCAGCGCGGCGTACGACGCTCGGGGGCGGCACGTCGAAGGTGGTCATCCTGACTCCTGGCGGGGGCGAATCTCGGGGCGATGACGTCCGCGGGGCAGCGGTCGTCTGGCTCGGAGACCGGCTACCCGGCCGACGAAAAAGGAACCACGCCAACGCCGCCGACGGCCGGGTCCCGATGCTCCACCGGGCGACCTGCGCGCCATCCGGGCGGGAGCGGCAGGCCGGCCACGGGCATCCAGGTGACGTCGACCAGGCACAGCCCGGTCGGCAACGCCGTGGCGCCGGCCGACGCGCGTGGCGCCCCGTCGAGCATCTCGTGGAGGTCCGACATCGGGCGCTCGCCGCGCGCGATCTCGAGCATCGTGCCGACGGTGATGCGGACCATGTGCCGCAGGAAGGCATTGGCGCGAATCCGGTAGACGAGCTCGTCGCCTCGCTCCTCCCACAGGCTCTCCACGATGGTCCGGTCGAAGAACACGTGGGCCGTGCGGCTCGGTGTGAAGGCACTGAAGCGGTGGGTACCGAGCACGGCGGCCGCGGCTTCGTGCAGCGCGTCGCGATCGAGCGGGCGCGGGTGGTGGTGCACGAGTCGGGCTCGCGTGGGGCTGTCGATCTGGCGCGTCAGGACCCGGTACTCATAGGCGCGTGACGTCGCGTCGGCGCGTGCGTCGAACCCGACGGGCGCCACCTCCCCATGCGTCACTGCGAGTTCATCGGGCAGGTGCGCGGCGAGGGCGACGGCGAGCCGCTCGGGCGCGACGCTGCCTTGGTAATGGGCGTCGACCACCTGCGCCGTCGCGTGCACGCCAGCATCGGTGCGGCCCGCGCAGCGCATGTGCAGGTCGGTGCAGTGAACGGCCTCGAACGCTGCAGCGAGGTCGGACTGCAGCGTGCGGAGCCGGGGCTGGCGCGTCCACCCGTGGTACGGCGTCCCGTCGTACTCGACGCGGAGCGCAGCGTGGTGGTGCTGTGCCCGATGCGGGCGAGTGGGCTGCGGGGTCGCGTCGTCCATGCTCAGGCGAAGCGTGACACGACCAGCAGCGCGATGCCACCGGCTGCCAGGAGCAGGTCCGCGGGCGGGCGGACCCTGGGTCGCCAGCTGAGAACCCGAGCGTCTGGATCGAGTCCGCGCAGGACGAGTGCGTCGGCAAGCTGGTGCGCGTGCCGGAAGGCGCCGACCACCAGTGGCGTGAGCAGCTGCGCATCGGCGCGCAGCCGGGTGAGCGGGCGTCGCGACCCGGCCGGTCGAAGCCCGCGTGCCCGCTGTGCGGCGCGCAGGCGTTCCAGCTCATCGGCGAGGACCGGGACCAGCCCGAGGCCGGTCGCGACGATGAATGCGGCGGCATCGACCGGGATCCGGAGCAGGCGCAGCGGCGCGAGCCACCAGCGCATGGCCGCGGCGAGGTCGACCGGAGCGGTCGCGGCAGACAGCGCGAGGGTGGCCAGGACGATCCCGGCTGCCTGGAGCGCGCGCAGCAGCGCGGGGGCCGCCGGCACGTCGATCGAGCTCCCGTGAACCAGGGGCGCATCCGCCCCGGGAGCGACGAGCAGCTGGAGCGCCACGAGCGCGATCGTCAATCCGATGAGGGGTCGCACCGCCAGGCGGACGCGGCTCGCAGCGATGTCAGCCGCTGCGACGACGCCCGCAGCCGCTGCCGCGACGAGCGCGGCACCGACGAGGCTCGACGCCGCGAGGGCAGCGACGATCGCGAAGGCGCAGGCGAGGATCCGAAGGCGAGCGTCCACGCGCGGTGGCAGGCCAGCCAGGGCGGGGCCGACCTCCGCGTCGCCCGTCGCCGCAGATACGTGCGGCTGCACGGGCACGAAGCCCTCCACTGACCGATCGACGTCCCCCACCGGAGTGGATGATGCCCGTAGGACCTGCGCGAGCTGGGCGATGGCCGCTGCCGGATCCGCAGATGGCGCTCCCGGAGATGCCCCCAATCGGTGCGCGACCTCATGCAGGGCCGTGACCTCGGGGGCGACGTCGATCCCCGCCCTCCGCGCCGTCGCCGGATCTCCGAGGATCGCATCCGCCGCGCCGTCCCATGCGACCCGCCCGTCAGCCAGCACCACGAGCCGGGTGCCGAGCAGCGCCGCTTCCGCAGGATCGTGCGTGATGACCACCATGGTCCGGCCCGCTGTCCGCAGGGCGAGGAGCGCCTGGTGCAGCTCACCGCGCGCGGCGGAATCGAGACCTGCGCTCGGCTCGTCGAGGATGGTGACGGCCGGGTCGCCGGAGAGGACGGCGGCGATCGCGACGCGGCGCTGCTCGCCGCCGCTCAGTGCGAGGGGGTCGCGGTCGGCGATGTCCGCCGGGAGCCCGAGCAGGTCGAGCAGGCCGCGTGCACGGCGGTCGGCCTCTGCGCGCGGGGCGCCGCCCGCCAGCGCGGCGAGCATGACCTCGTCCAGCACGCGCGCCTCGAGGAATGATGCCTCGGGTCGCTGCAGCACCATGCGCACGCCGCCGAGCGCGGCGCCGCCCAGGGTCCCGGAGGTCGGCGACTCGATCCCGACGAGCACCCGGGCGAGCGTCGACTTGCCGGCGCCCGTGCCACCCATGACGGCGAGCACGTCACCCGATGCGACGGTGACGTCGACCCCGGCAAGCGAACGGACCACCCCCGCTCGTGAACGATGTTCGACCACGATCCCGCTCGCGACCAGTTCAGCCACGACCGGCCTCCCCGCCGGGCGCGAGCGTCGCGACGAGTGCGTCGAGCCGGCTCGGGATCGGGGCACCAGCCGGCCACGCACCCTGCGCCGCGAGCCCATGCGCGATGCGCGCTGCGGCGGGGAGCTCCAGGTCGAACGTCGCGCTGATCTCCCGCGCGGCGACGAATGCCGCAGGCGTGCCGCTCCACGCGACGCGGCCGCCATCCAGCACGACCACGCGATCGGCGAACCCGACCTCGTCGGGTTCCTGCGTGATCCACGCCACGGCGCGAGCGCGCGCGAGCTCCGGCACGAGGGCGCGGAACCTGCTGCGGCTCGGCCCGTCGAGCATCGCGGTCGGCTCGTCCAGGACGAGCACATCGACGGCACAGGCTTCCAGGGCCGCGACGGCGACCCGCTGCTGCTGGCCGCCCGAGAGCGCCCGGGGGTCGCGCGCGGCGACATCGACCAGCACATGCGTGACGAGCAGGGAGCCCACCACCCGCGCGATCAGTTCGGGGGCGTGGGACACGGCCTCGGGTCCGAACGCGATCTCGTCGGCCACCGAGGCCGCCACCAGTTGCGCCGCGGGGTCCTGCAGCACGAGGCCCACGCGCGCCGGCGCACCACCGGCCGATGCGGTGATCGAACCGGATTCCAGGGGGAGCAGACCTGCGAGGGCGCGGCCCAGCGTGCTCTTGCCGCTGCCGTTGGGGCCCAGGACGGCGACGACCTCGCCGCGCGTCAGCTCCAGCGACACGCCGTCCAGCGCCGCGGGCAGCGACGGATGGTGGCGGACGACGATCTCCAGCGCTCGAAGCATGCGCCGATCCTGCCCGGCCGAGCCGCAACCGGCCGCGCGACCTGAGCATGGGCGGTGAATCGCAAATCACTTGGCGCGTATGGGAACACGTGCTACGTTGGAGCCACGATGAGCATCCCCTCCCCCACCTCCACGTCCGCCACGCAGGTCCGCGTGCGCTGGGACAACGTCATGATCGTCCTGATCGGCGCTGCCGTCGCGGCAGCTGCCGTCGTGTTCGTCGTCATGACCGGCGACGCCGTACCCCCCACGAAGCGCCCGGCAGCGCCAGCCAAGCATGCCGCGGCCGCACCCGACACGTCGGCGACCACGGACGGCGGGCTCGACATCGACGACGCGCGCGGGCTGCTCGAGGAAGCTCGCACGCTCATGGCCGACGCTCGCTGGGCCGAGGCCACCGACCGGCTCGACACGATTCCCGCCGACCTTCGCGAGATCGTCGGGTCTTCCGCGCTGGCAGCCGAGATCGACACGAAGTCCGCCGCATGGGAGCTGCACCGCACCCGCCTGGATGCCGCGGTGAAGGGGCAGCAGTGGAAGGTCGCCCGCGTCGAACTCGACGAGCTCGCCACCCTCGCCCGCCTCGACACGCAGCTGCTCGAACTCGACGCCACGATCGACCGCGAGCTCGCCGCGACCCCGGCAACCGACACGACCACGAAGCAGTCGACATCCGGCACCACCGGCTCGCCCGCGACGGCCAAGCCCGCGACCGGCTCCACCACGGGAGGCGGCGCCGCCGGCGCCGGGCAGGGCACCACCAAGCCTGCGGGCGGCACCACCAAGCCGGCCACCGGCACCACCAAGCCCTCGTCCGGTACGACCAAGCCTGCCACGGGCACCACCAAGCCTTCGACCGGCACCACCAAGCCGGGCAGCGCCCTGCCGGGCCTCGACGTGAACCTCACCCCGGCGCAGCAGGCCGAGCTCGAGAAGGCGCTCGGCGACGCACTCGGCCAGGTCGGCTGAGAAGACGCGACGACCCGCCGAGGCGGGCCGTCGTCGTCGTCACATCGTGGTGCCGCCGCAGCGGCGCAGGCTCAGGCCTGGTCGAGCGCCAGGCCGCCGAGCAGCTGGCGGAACTGCATCTCGAACCGCTCGAACTGGGTCGAGGGCGTCGTGGCGGTCGCCGTGTAGCCACGACCTTCCTCGGCGTAGTACAGCTGGATCTGCGTCACGGCCACGCCGTCCGGCGGGGTCCACTCGAAGCGGCGGATGTAGCCGCTCTTGCCGCCGAGCATGCGGGCGGGCTCGAACGCGAACTCGCGGTACCCCGGGAACTCCTTGCGCAGCAGGTCGCCCTGCACCTGCGCGTACTGGTTCGTGTCGATCGTGGGGTCGAGCGGCTCGCTCGACGCGATCACGTTCGCCTGCCCGTCGGGGGCGAGCAGCGTGATCGACTCCTTCGCGAACCACCCCTCGGGAAGCGGTGCGGTGAGCTGGGGCTTGAACCTCTGCATGAATCTCTCCTCGTGGGGTGCTCGGTGGGTCGGCGCTCATCGCCCAACGGGCACCAAGCAGCATCGCGGGCACCATACCCCGCCGCTTCGCAGATGGAAACTCGCCGACCTGAACCCAGGCATTGCGCGACGCCGGATCTCGCCGTACCGTGGATCCGTGGGACCACGCCGGGCGCGACCCGGACCCTCGCGTCGGAGACTCCCCCATGACCCGCACCCACCTCGTCATCACCACGACCTTCGTGATCGCCGCAGCGCTCGTCGTCGTTCCGCTGGCGCCTGCACAGGTCGTCTTCGTCGCGGCAGCCACGATCATCACGCTCGTCGCGCTCGCCGCCAGCGGAGCACCGATCCGCGTGCGCCGCACGCTGTTCGCAGCTGGATCCGTCGCACTGGCCGTAGCAACGGCCCGGATCGCCCTCGTCCTCGACGTCGAGGTCGCGCGACCTGCGATTGCGGCGGTGGCGGCGCTCATCGCCGTCGGCGCGCTCAGCCTGCGGCGAGCTCCGCGGCTCGCCAGCGAATGAGCGCTGCAGTCAGCGCCGCGGCGGTCCGCTCCTGCTGCAGCGATGACGCGAGGATCCCCGCGTCGGTGGCGTTGCGCATGTTCCCGTGCTCGACCATCACCTTCGGCACGTTGCTGAGCGTCAGCCCGCCGAGGTCGTTGCGCACGTCGATGCCGGCGCGCCCCGCGTAGTTGCTGACGGGCACCCCGCCCGGCACCCGGCGAAGCCCGTCGCGCACCTGCACGGCGAGCGTCGAGGAGCGGCGGAGGATGTCCCCTGTGTAGCCAGGCACGAAGCCCGGCCGGATCACGTGGAATCCGCGCGCTCGCGTCGGCGCGCCATCGGTGTGCAGGCTGATGGAGACGTTCGCGCGATTGCCGATGTCAGCGCGCTGGGTGATGCACGGCCCCCATGCGGGCGCGCCGTTCGCGCGCGTGAAGGTGACGGTCGCACCGGCCGCGCGCAGCCGGCGCGCGAGCCGCGTCGCGAGCTGCTGGGTGAACAGCCACTCCGGGTAGCCGCCGTTGGTCGTGGTGCCCGTCGTGTCGCATGCCTTGCGGATCGGACCGCGCTGCACGATGCGGTTGATCGCAGTCGCGTAGGTGGCGTTGCCCGGGTTGTGGCCGGGATCGACGTTCACGACGAGTCCCGCGAGCGGGGCTCGCACTGCGGCATCTGCGCCGGCGCGGGCGGTCCCCTGCGCGTCTGCGCTCGGCCCGCCGGTCACGGCAACGAGCGATGCAGCGACCGTGGCTGTGAGCGAGGCGAACATGCACCGATGGTATCGAGGTCCACGCGCCGGCGGTTACGACACCCCGTGCTGCTCGCAACGGCGAGGGGCCGCCCCTCGACACTCAGGCAGGGACGGCTGCGCGCAGGGACTCGCGCGCAGCGACGCAGTGGACGGGACGACCCATGACGAGCATCGGATCCGCGCGCGCGATCGCGCCACAGCACGACGAGTCGAACCTGGCCGGCTGGAAGGTCGGCGCAGCGATGGCCGGGGTCGCCGGTATCGCCTCCTTCCAGAAATCGCTGCTGCCGCGCTCCAGCACGCAGCAGGCGATCGTCACTGCCGCCTCGATGGCGCTCGCCTACGGGGTCGGCGTCGGTGCGAACGCGATCGCCAACCGGGTCGATGACAGCACCGGACTCGATGCCGTCGGATCGCGCCTCGCGGTCGGCGGGGCCGGGGTGGCCGGCGTGCTCGGCCTCACGCTCGCCATGCGTGGGAAGCCCAACCTCGCGATGGACGCCGCTCGCACCGGCGCAGGCGTGCTCGCGGGTGGCGCCGTGGTCGGTGCCGCGCTCATCGGCGAGCAGGCGCTCGTCGATCGCATCCAGGACCGCACTCCGGGTGGCGCCATGGCAGCGCACGCCGCGATTCTCGGCGCCGCCGCGCTCGGTGTCGGCGCCTGGGTCCACGGCATGCCGCGCATGTCAGGCGTCAGCGCCGAAGCCGAGCGTGCCTACATCGCCGCGACCGGCGGCGTCATGGGTCACTCGGCAGGGAACGTCGCGACGTTCGACGAGGCCGGCCACGCCGCCCTCACCACGTTGCGTGAGCCGATGACGTCCGTCTCGGGTCGCACCGCTGGCACCCTGCTGCCCGACGGCGCAGTCGGCAAGGCGGGACTGCGCTTCATCAACGAGGCAACCCCGGCCGTCGAGATCGCCCGCGTCATGGGCGGCGACGCCGCCGCGATCAAGGAGCCGATCCGCATCTACGGCGGCATGCAGCACGCGGCCACCCGCGCCGAGCTCGCCGAGAAGATCTTCCAGGAGTCGCTCGCCAAGGGCGCGTTCGATCGCGCCAACGTCGTGCTCTACGTGCCGTCAGGCACCGGGCACGTCAATCCGATGCCGGTCACCGCGTCCGAGTACCTCATGCGTGGTGACGTGGCCTCGATCGGCATGCAGTACGGCAACAAGCCCTCCATCCAGAGCTTCCAGCACGTCGACAAGGCGACGGACCTGTTCGACGAGGTGCTCACCAGGTTCTCCCGGCACATCGAGACGCTGCCGGCGGACGCGCGTCCCACACTGTCCGTCTACGGCGAGAGCCTCGGAGCGTGGGGCATCCAGGACACCTTCCTGAAGTCCGGCGTCCCGGGCATCGCCGAGCGCGGCATCGACAACGTCATCAACGTCGGCACGCCGCGATTCAGCAAGCTCCGCGCCGAGGCGATCGGGCTCGGCGGCCACCGCATGGATGCGTCCGGCGCGATGTTCGAGTTCGACAACCTGGACCAGCTCAAGGCGTTGGCGCCGACGCAGCGCGACGGCGTCCGCGCATACCTCCTGAGCCATTACAACGACCCCGTCAACAAGGTCTCCCCGACGATGCTCTGGCAGCGGCCCGAGTGGCTCGCCTCGACCGAGCACGCAACGGGCGTGCCACGGAAGATGAAGTGGCTCCCGGGCGTGACCGGCATCCAGGGGCTCGTCGACAACGCCAACGGCGCGACGGTCATCCCGGGCGTGCTCGAGCGAACCGGCCACGACTACCGCGCGGACATGGCCCCGGTCATCGCCGAGATCTTCCGCACCCCGACCACCGAGGCGCAGATGAAGGGCATCACCGGCGCGCTCAACCAGCTCGAGCTCTCGCACGTGCACGCCGGCGCGCCCGCGATCAGGTTCCCGGTCGCGTCGGCGGCAGGCGCTGCAGGCTGACGTCAGACCCAGGCGAAGCCGGAGAGCGCGTGCTCGAAGGCCGGCTCCGCGATCTCCCAGTCCGCCTCGAGGGCGCTGGTGGTGATGGTGAAGAGCGTGCCGTTGCGGGTGACGACGACCTGCTGCTGGCGCACGCGCAGGCCGGGCTGGTTCGGCAGCTCCCACGAGTAGGCGTGGTACAGCGCCTTGCCGCCGCCGAGCATGCGATCGCCGTGGTCGAGCAGGCGGAATCCCTCGAGCCCCGACAGCTCGGCGCGCTGGCCGCGGAAGAACTCGTCGAGCGACTCCTCGGGCAGCGGCTCGCGATGGATCTGGATGTTGGGGGTGAACACCGGCCGTTCAGGACCGATCAGCACGACCTGGGACGCGTCCCGCCATCCCTCCAGGAAACCGATCTCGTAATCGTTCGCGCGCAGCTTCTGCATGCGGGCGGTGCTACCCACGCATCCGGGCGTGGAATCCCTCAGCCGCGCTCGATGACGTCGACCGTGTCGCGTGTCGCCACCCCGACGACGGCCGGCTCGTACGCGTAGTCGAAGTGCGGATCCGTCAATGAGACGCTGACGGGATCGAGGTGCCCTCCGAAGCGCTGCTCGACGATGACGCCTGCCGAGTAGGTGGCGTCGGGACCCTCGAGGATCGCCACGGCCTTGGCTGCGTCGCGCGCAGCAGCGCCGTCGAAACCGCCAGCGCGCAGCAGCACCTGTGCCTCATCGGCTGCGGCGACCGCGTCCGTGGCAGCAAGCGCGGTCACCTTGGCCGCGTACTGCGGCGCGGAGAACTCGCGGTCGTCACTGATGCGCAGCCCGATGTAGGTCGGCTCCGCATCGAGCGCGGTGGCAGGCTGCGTGACGGACGGTGCGGCGACGGAGGCGAGATGCATGGCTGCATCGTCTCGCGCAGCCCGCCCACGCGCGAGGTACCACAGACCCCGGTGGCCGCGTGGTCCTGAGCCATGGCCCACCCGCGCCGCGCCCCTCCCATCACCAACTGTGCAGTTCCGATCACCCCTCGATCGCTTCCGTACATGCGGTGACGGCCCGGCGCGCGTGGTGCCGCCACCTGTGCAATTCCGATCACCCCTCGATCGAAATTGCACAGTGGAGCGAGACGGGCCGGCCCCCGCCCACGCCCGCGGCCCCGCACCCTGCCCTCAGCCCGGATCCACGCCCCCATGCGGTATTCGCGGGCATTCCGCGACGCGCACCACCCGCCCGCGCCACCCTCCAAACCCCCTCTGACGGCAAGGTGACGGAAATAGGTACGCAATACCCCCTTGCCAGTGTCGGGATTCCGTCGTTCACTGATGGAGTAACCGCACGGATAGCCAGCCGAGCGGGGCACGAGTACTCGACACGCCGAACCGTCGATCGCTCGCCACGTGCCCCTTCTCCGGTTGCTTTGGAACCCAAGGGAAGACGCCGACATGACCCACTCGCCGAACACCGCCGCCGCTCAGACCAATTCCGCTGACGCCACTGCTCCGCAGCCCGTCGTCAAGCGCAAGCGCGGCCAGAAGGAAATCTTCCGCCTCGAGCCGTGGCAGGCACGCCTCGTCGAGGAGCACCTCGAGCTCGTCGACAAGATCGTCCGCGGCATGCTCCGCCGACTGCCGAGCCACATCGACAAGGCCGACCTCGTCCAGCAGGGCCGCATCGGCCTGATGGAGGCCGCTCGCCGCTACGATCCGACGAGCGCCGCCTCCTTCAAGACCTTCGCCACCTACCGCATCCGCGGCGAGATCATCGACGGCCTCCGCGCCCACTCCGCCGGTCGCCCGGCCGAGGCAGGCTGGAACGAGAGCGTCGAGTCGATCGGCGAGAACGCATCGTCGAGCTCCAGCGACGACGTCAGCGGCTTCGTCAGCAGCGTCAAGGCGCTCTCGACCGCGTTCGAGCTCGCCACCTCCACGACGGAGAACCCGCTCGAGGAAGGTCTCGAGAAGACCACGCTCTGGACCGCCGTGAACCGGCTGCCCGAGCGTGAGCGCCACGTCTGTGAGCTGCTCTACAAGATGGACATGACGATGCAGGACATCGCCAACGTCATGGGCACCTCCAAGGCCAGCGTCTCCCGCCTCCACAAGCGAGCGCTCGAGCGCCTGCGCCTCGACAACCAGCTCAATGACGGCGAGGGATTCCTCGCGGTCTGAGCTTCCCGAAGCTCGGCGACGCGCGTGCTCGTGCGGTCGCGCCGCCGCCAGACAGGCACGGTGCCCGATTCGGCATCGGGAAGCCATGCATATATCGCATCACCCGGGGAACCATCCCCGTGCGGCGCGAACCTTCACGCCGCCGCGGATCCGACCTTGGGATCCGCGGCGGCATTCGTTTCTAGGGGGATCGCTGCGGCAACGAGCCCCGACCCGTGAGGAGTGCCACGCCCATGGCCACGACGATCACACCTGTCCGCGTGCACGAGGCAGAGGTCAGCACCGACCGCGATGCGCTCGCGCCATATGCCGAACCACTCCTGGTCCTGCTCGCCGTGGTCGCGCTCGCCGCCGCCGTGTGGATCGCGACCTTGCCCGGCGACACCGCCGACCTGCAGCAACCGTCGCGGGCCACGCCCTCGCGGTTCGACGTCGGCGCCCCGGGCTCGACCTCCACCCAGGTGGATGCGGCGACCATCGGTGGCCTGCCCGCGGTGTTCGAGGCATCGGTCGTCGCGCCGCTCGACGGCGGCGTCCCGGCGCCGGCTCCCACGCCGTCGCTCGCCCCGATCCGCCAGGGCCCGGCGCTGCCGCCGTACACGCCCTGACGAATCAGCGCTTGCCAAGGTCGCGATGTCGTCGTACAACGGAGGTGTGGGACTACGGGTCCGCGCCTCCCCAGGCACCCTTCGGGCTCCCCACCACACCCCCGAAAGGCTCCCCCGCCATGTTCTCCACCGACGGCATACTGGGTCGCAACTTCGCGATCAGCGCAGCGGCACTGGATGGACTCGCCCTGCGCCAGCAGGCGCATGCGGAGAACATCGCCAACATCGACACCGATGGCTACCGGGCCAAGACCGTGAACTTCGAGTCGGCCCTGAGCAGCGCGATGAAGGGTCAAGATCCCGGCCTGCTCGGCTCCAGCCCGTTCGGCAGTTCCGGCTCCGGCGTCGGTGACGCAGCCACCGGCGCGCTCACGAATGCCTTCGTCACGTCGCGAGGTGGTGCGGTCGACCGTCGCACCGAGGTCTCCGCCATGACGCTCGACAACGTCAAGTTCCGCGTGCTGACGCAGCAGGTCACCAACTCGCTCAGCGCGGTGCGGAGCGTCATTGCCGAGATGGGCCGAGGCTGAGGAGGCACTGGATCATGGGAATCTTCGACGCAGTCAGGGTTGCAGACGGCGCGATGTCGGTGCACGGGTACCGCTCCGAGATCGCGGCGCAGAACGTGGCGAACGTCCACACGCCGGGCTACAAGCGGCAGGAAGTGGACCTTCGCGCGACATCCTTCACGCGTGCCCTCGATGGCGCGATGACCGGCTCCCACGGCGGACCCAGCTCCTCCGGGGGACTGGACGCACACGACGGTGCGGTCCAGGTGTCTCGGACGCGCAAGGTGGATTCGGGTCCCTACGACGAGCGCCAGAACGCGCTGCTCGCCACCTCGGACATGCTGCGTGCCAAGAGCGCGTTCGAGCTCAACGTGAAGTCCGCGACGCTCCTCAAGTCGATGGCGCTGAGCTCACTCGAGATCGGACGGGGTAGCTGACGATGGCTGGCATCAACGGAATTGGCGGCGCAGCGGCCCAGATGGGCGGCGGCAACCCGCTCAGCGGGATGGCTGGCAGCGGCAGCGGCGGCGTGGGCAACAGCCCGCTGTCGGGGCTCGGCGACATGGGCCTCGGCAACGGCGACGGTGGCGCAGGCTCCGGCCTCGGCGTCTCGCCCGCCCAGGGCGCGACCAAGGCGCAGGGTGCCAGCTTCGGCGACACGCTGCGAGCGATGGTCGTCGAGAATCCCAGCAAGAGCCGGGCCGATGCGACCACCCTGTCGGCACGCTTCGCTGCGGGCGAGCAGGGCATCGACGCCCACACCATCGCGATCGCCAACGCCAAGGCCGGCGTGGAGATCCAGATGGCGACGCGCACGATCTCGAGCGCGGTGAGCGCAGTCCGAACGCTCTTCCAGATGCAGATCTGAGCGAGGCGAGGAGCACGGCCGGGCGCACCCTGCGCAGCGGCCCCTCACCCCACGACCTCAGGACTCCCCCATGCGTATTCGCACCCGCACGACCCTGCTCTTCCTGCTCCCGATCCTGGCGATCGGCGGCGCCGGCACCGCCGTCATCGTGCAGCAGCGCGCGCACGACGAGACCGACGGCGCCTCGAAGGCCACGAAGATCGAATGCCCCAAGCGGCCCGGCTTCACGGCGAGCAAGGCAGAGATCGACCGCGTCGAGGCCTGCATCGCGAGCCAGCAGGTGCAGCAGATGCTGCGTGCGGCCGGAGCGACGAACGCTCGTGTCACCGTGAAGTACGAGGATTCCGAGCGCCTCCTGGGCCCCGCCCGGGTCATGCACGTGATCGCGCGGGTCGACCTGCCCGGGCCGGTTGCCCGCGAGTTCGACGCCAAGGGAGCCGCGCTGGCGATCGGCCGCACCATCGGGACCGATCCGTCCGAGGTGATCCTGGTCGACGACCAGTTCCGGTCGCTCGGCAGCGCGGGCGCAGGTGCCACGCGCTGATCCCTGCTATCCATCGATTCACCGAAGGGCGGCCACCCCCGTGGCCGCCCTTCGCAATTCCCGCTGGACAGATCGGCGGATCCGTTGTCCACTGGTGGCAGGGTCCCGCAACGCGGCCCCGCTGACGATCGCCCCACGGTCGTCGACCCCCACGCGCTCCCCCCACGAGGCACCCACATGGACGTCTACAAGAACCTGCCGCTCGCCGCGCGCATCGCGATCCCGTCGCTGGTCGCACTGGTGCTCGCATTCCTCCTCTACTCGATGGCACTCAAGCCTGCCGCGAAGATCAACGTCATCAAGACGACCGACGTCGAGCTGTTCGAGACCGCGCAGAAGGTGCTCAAGAGCCAGTCGATCGACTTCGAGGAATCTCGCGAGGGCACCAAGTTCATGCTGTGGGTCGCCGACGGCGAGGAGACCGACGCCGCACGCGTCCTCGCCAAGAGCGGCATCAAGGACCGCACCGGCCTGGCGCCCAAGAAGACCTGCCCGGCAGCCCCCGGCTTCACTGCCACCAAGGCCGCCAACGAGCGCGCCGACAACTGCTCCGATGCCCTGCGCGTGCAGAGCATGCTGCTGTCGGCCGGCGCCACCGCTGCCAACGTCGAGGTCTCCCAGCAGTCGAGCGACTCCTTCCTCGGCCCGGAGAAGACCAAGAACGTCGTCGTCCAGGCCTTCCTGCCCACCCGGATGCGCCAGGACTGGAACGCCGAGGAGGCCGCCCAGGCATTCGCCGCCGCCGTCGGCACCTCGGTCGATCGCGTGGTCATCACCGATGACCGCATCCAGTCGCTCTACGACCCCAAGAAGGGCGCGGAAGGCACCAACGGTTCGAGCACGACGAGCGCGGCGAGCAGCGGCCTCGGCTGCGGCGACATCGAGTCCGCGACCGACGTCGCGACCAAGCAGTCCGCCGTGCGCAACTGCATGGAGGACAAGATCGGCAGCAAGCTCTCGCAGATCGTGGGCGGCAGTGATCGCTTCGTCCTGGTCGTCGAGCCGACGATCGACGCCGTCGCCCGCCAGACCACCGCGACCCAGAACACCAAGGGCGCGACGGAGAGCTCCAGCAAGCAGTCGAGCGACGGCTCCAAGACGGAGACCGAGGACAACAGCCCGAGCAGCAAGACGAGCACCTCGGTCGACCCTGCTGGCGACATCACCAAGATGAGCATCACGGTGATCCTCGACAAGAAGACGGTGAGCGAGGAGCTGATGGTCGCGGTGAAGACCGCCCTGACGCCGTACGTCATCACGAGCCGCGGCGACCCGGTGCCCAGCGTGCGACGCGCACCGCTCGGGACGCTCGCCGGCGACGAGGACGCGACCGAGCGCATCGAGAAGATCCGCGAGGAGTCCGTGTCCAAGGAGACGGAGGCACCCCTCGGAACGATCACCGAGCGAGCCGTCGTCCCGATGTGGGCCAAGGCGCTCATCGCGGTGCTCATCGTCGGCATCATCACGACGATCGTGATCCTGCTCCGACGCTCCAGCTCACTCGCCGCCGAGCGCACCCGGCTCGAGGAGAGCTTCAGGACCGAGCAGCGCCTGTTCGAGGACTTCGCCCAGCAGCGCCCCGACGAGCTCGCGGCCGACCTCAACGCCCTGTTCGGCGCGCCCCCCGCGCGCGACCCGCAGTTCCACTAATCGATCGAGATGACGGACGAGATGACGGACTCCCCCAGCCCCATCCAGGACGAGCAGCAGCCCACGGCCGACGCGGTCACCGGCGGCGGCGGCATGACCGCGGCCGAGCAACTCGCCAACGACCCCGTGCGCAACGCGGCGGCCAAGCTCGAGCTGCTCTCGGAGGCCACGCGCGAGCAGGTGCTCGCCAAGATGGACCCCTCGATCGCGGACCGCATCCGCCAGCAGATCGCATCCTCGACGCGGCCACACGGCGACTTCTCCACCGACGTCGCCACGCGACGCCGGATGATCAACGACCTGGCCGGCCGCGTGCAGGCGCAGAAGACGGCGCAGGTCGACCGCATGGTCGAGGAGCTCGCCCACGTGCCGGCGATGGCGCCGCAGCAGATCGGTGGCGGCGTGCCGCAGCCGATGGCGCAGCCCGCGGCGCCGAACGGCCAGCCGGCCGCGTACGCGCATCCGCTCGACGCGCTGCGCGAGCTGCACCCTGCGGCGATCGCCCGGGCGATGCAGGGCGAGCGGGCCGAGGCCTGGTCGATCGTCCTGGAGCGGCTCGACGACAACGCGCGCGCCGCGCTCCAGCTCTACCTCGATTCGACCGCGCGAACGGCCATCGAGGACGCACGGCAGCGGCAGGCGGAGCTGGCAGCGTCCTCACCGGCGCTGCTCGCGACGATCGTCGCGGCGATCGCCCGAACCGTCGTGCCGCGCGCCATGCGCGAACACCACCAGCTGCTCTCGACGACCCCGCTCACGTGGGCAGTCGGCGGCCACGCGTGATGACGGGCCCCTGCACGGGTACGGTGACCACATGGCTCGTGTGATCAAGGGCAATTCGTTCGACGACGGTCAGTTCCCGATGCCGCCCGATCCACGGGGTGGCGCGGTGGAGCATGCGCCGGATCCATCCTTCTCCGGCGTGGAGCCGGCCGAGCTGCAGCACGCCCTGGGCGAGCTCCAGCAGATGGTCGGCATGATCTCGGGCATGCGACCCGC
>JAOPYU010000326.1 GCA_025964455.1 Thermoleophilia bacterium
GTCGCTGTAGCGACGTCTGTGCTGATTGCTCAGCTCAGACGAGGCGCACGCCCGTCGCCTCGAGGCCCTTGCGGCCCTCCTGCGTCTCGAACTCAACCTTCGCACCCTCGGGGAGGGACTTGAAGCCGGAGCCGTCGATGTTGGAGTGGTGGACGAAGACGTCCGCGTTGCCGGACTCGGGGGTGATGAAGCCGAAGCCCTTTTCGTCGCTGAACCACTTGACGGTGCCTGTTGCCATGGTGTGCTCTCCAGTTGTTTCTGTGTGTTGTGTGTTGGTTGGTGCTCTGGATACCGCACGCCGTTAGGCGGGACTTCCGGAACGCTGTGTTGCTCCGCGGCGACGGCGACGAGGTCGGCCGGTCGCGGCGCGGGTGTTGGACGTTGCAGGTGGTACGTATACCAGCCCGTTGCGGGTGAACTCTGTCACGAGTCCCAGTTCGTCCGCAATCTTCTGCACATCTGCTCGCTGATCGTCAATCACGAACGTGACGGCGAGCCCTGCTCGACCGGCACGACCCGTGCGGCCGGCGCGATGCACGTAGTCCTCGGCCTCGCCGGGCGGATCGAAGTTGATGACGTGCGTGATGCGGTCCAGGTCGAGCCCGCGTGCGAACACGTCGGTCGCGACGAGCACGTCGGCTTCGCCGCTCGCGAAGCGTGCGAGCTCGCGCAGGCGCTGGTTCTGGACCATGTCGCCGTGCATCGCTGCCGTGCGCAGGCCGCGTTTGGCGAGCCGCTTGGCGATCCGGGCCGCGCCACGCTTGGTGCGGACGAAGACGACGGCGAGGTCGCGCTCGTCGGCCTCGAGCAGGTCGATGAGCAGCTCGGTCTTGTCCTCGTGCACCGTCGGCAGGAAGGCGTGGTCCACCTGGGTGGGACGCGCCTGCGGCGGGGCCGTGGCGATGCTGACCGGATCGTCGGTGTGTCGCGCCGCGATGTCTGCGATGCGCCCGTCGAGCGTCGCGGAGAACAGCATCGTCTGGCGGTCCTTGGGGACGAGCCGGATGAGGCGCTCCACGATCGGGGCGAAGCCCATGTCGAGCATGCGGTCGGCCTCGTCGAGCACGAGCGTGTGGACGCCGCCGAGGTTGACCTCGCCCTGCTGATGCAGGTCCTCGAGGCGACCGGGGCATGCGACGAGCACGCTGGCGGTGCGTACTGCACGCACCTGCGCGCCCTGCTTCACGCCGCCGAAGACGGTGGTGACGTTCATCGTCGTGAGCGAGGCGAGCTCCTCGGCGACCTGCACGGCGAGCTCGCGGGTCGGCACCAGCACGAGCGCCTGGATGCCACGGTAGTCGTGGTCGAGGGCCTGCACGAGCGGGATCCCGAACGCGATCGTCTTGCCGGATCCCGTGGGGGAGCGGGCGAGGATGTCGCGGCCCAGGTCAGCGACCGGGACGACTTCCTGCTGGATCGGAAAAAGGGAGGTGATGCCGCGCGCTCGGAGCGCGTCGGCGACGGCCGGGCTCACGCCGGGGCCGAAGGAATCTCGGGTCATGTGTACTTTCTGGCCGCTGCGCGGAAGCGAGGGCCGTATTCGGAATGTCGGGTCCTGTATCACCCCAACAAACGTGCGGCGCGGGCGGCCCTGAGGGCGGCGGCGACGCTGCTGCCAGTGGCCTGAGCCGGGCAGTGTCCGATCGGACTTCAAGAAAACCCCAGCGCCCCGTGTGGACGCTGCACGGACCACAGTAGCAGCTGGTTGGGGGGGTCGTCGCAGAACCTGCCGAATTCATCGCGGGGGAGCGCCGCGACCCTGATCAGGCCGTGCGGCGACGTGATGCGAGCAGCGCATCGAGCTCGAGGCAGTTGACGATGTCGACCGCCCGAGCGCCCGCTCGGCGCGCCACCGCGACGCCGTGTTCGCGCAGTCGCAGGGTCGTGGTTCGGTGTGCGTCGGTGTTGACCGTGAGGCGCGCGCCGGCGGCGAGCGCCGCTGCGGCCTGCGCCGAATCCAGGTCGAGCCGATCCGGGTTGGCGTTGATCTCGAGGGCGACGCCGTGCGCCACGGCGAGCTCGATGAGCACGTCCACGTCGAGCGCGGTGCGCTCGCGGCGCAGCAGCCGGCGACTCGTCGGGTGACCGATCGCATCCACAAGCGGGTTGTCGAGCACGCGACGCATTCGCTCCAGGATCGCCGTGGCGTCCTGGCGCTGCTGGGTGTGGATGGAGGCGACCACCCAGTCGAGCGAGCGCAGCGTTTCGTCGTCGAGGCCGAGCGAGCCGTCGGCGAGGATCTCCACCTCGCTGCCGCGCAGCACGCGGAAGCGCGGCGCACCTTCGGCGGCATCGGCCTCGAGCTGCTCGTTGACGTGGCGGATCTCCTCCGCCTGCTCCTTGATGCGTGCGGGGTCGAGCCCGCCGACCATCGCGTAGGGGGCGCTGTGGTCGGTCATCGCCAGGTAGGCATCGCCGCGGTCGCGGGCGGCGCGCGCCATCTCGATGATCGCGGCGCGGCCGTCCGACCAGGTGGAGTGGGCGTGCAGGTCGCCGCGGAAGTCCGTGATCTCGACCAGGTCGCGCGGCGCTTCGTCGATCGAGAGGCGGCCCACGAGCACCGCATCGCGCAGCTCGACGGGAACGCCATCGGCGCGGGGCTCGGGTTCATGGACGAGCCACTCGCTCGGACCAGCCGCGACGTGGCGGGCCAGCTCGAGCTGCGCGGAGCTCGCCACGTGCACGCGCGCGGGAATGCCTGCCGGGCTGACCAGCTCGAGCAGGCTGAAGTCGTCGCGCCCGGCTTCCTCCCAGCCCCGTGCGATGAGCAGCTCGGTGATCTGTCGCCCGGCCTCGTCGGGGTCGGCGTCGCCGGCGTCCACGAGCGCCTCGACCTCGCGCATGAGTTCGGCGCCGCGGCGGAAGGCCCCGGTCGGCTCGACGCTGCCGTGCACCTCCGAGACGATCGATGCGATCGCCTCCAGCAGCACCTCCGCCTGGTCGCGCCGCAGCCACGGGCCGGGCAGCGGGCAGCCGTCCTCGTCCAGCGGCACGCCGCTCTGGTCGCCGGGCTTGCCGTCCTCGGCGCCACCGGCAGCGCGGCGCGCCGCCTCGGCCGCGAGCGCCTCCACGACCTTCTTGGTCACCCCGTTGCCGACCTGCAAGCTGCCGGATGCGGCCTGCTCGAGCAGCGACTCGAAGGAGGCTTCGCCGGTCGCCGCGTAGACCTTGTGCGCCGTCGACGGGCCGACGCCGGAAAGGCGGGTCAGTCGCAGCAGCGTGTCGGGGACGTCCCCACGCGCGCGCTCGAGCGCGGGGAACGTGCCGGTCGCGATGAGCGCCGACACCTTCTCGTCGATCGCGGGGCCGACGCCCTCCACCTCACGCAGGCGACCCTCGGCGCTCAGGGTGGCGACGGATTCGCCCATCTCGCGGAACAGCGTCTCCGCGCGGCGGTAGGCCATGTAGCGGAAGGGCTTCTCGTCGGTGAGCGCGAGCCGGTCGGCCAGCTCGGCGAAGGCATCGGCAATCTCGGCGTTTCGCATGCTTCGAGCATAGCGAGTGTCGGCTGCGCGACGGGTCCCGGTTGACCCGGCGGCGCTCCCGTCGTTCCATGGCGACACGGCACCACAACCGTCCGGGACGACGGGGTGCACAGGGGCGATGGGGGACGATCACGATGTGTGGAGCAGTTGGAGCTGCGGGCGGCATGCCCGTGCAGCAGACCACGACTCAGATGCCGGGCCAGGTGGCAGGCGAGAGCGGCGCCGGAGCGCCGGTCAAGCAGACCGACGTCGCGGGCGCGAGCGGTAACGCGACCCAGGCGAGCGTCGGCCAGCAGGCCCTCGGCGGTGGCGGCGGGGACGTCGCGAGCGTGCTCGCAGGCCTGCTCGAGCAGCTCAAGGCGCTCGCGTCGCAGGTCGGTGGCATCTCCGGTGGCGGCGGCGGTGGCATGACGCCGCCCGCGCTGCCCGGTGGCGGCCTGCCGGGCCAGATCCCCACGGGTCCGCCCGGCAAGACCGGCGCGAATCCCGGGCATGGCCGACACGGCCACGGCCACGGCCGCGGGCACGACAAGGGATCCGAGGTCGGCGGGCAGGGCGGACCGGGGCAGATGCCCGGTCAGGCGCCCACCAAGCCCACCGATGTCGGTGGCGAGCAGGGTGACGGCACCAAGGCCGGCCCGCCCGCCAAGAAGTAGCGCCCAGCTCCGGACGTTCGCGCACGCGGCGGGGTGGGAACGCTCCGTCGCGTGAGCGACGTCTGGATCTGCCTGCCTACGTACAACGAACTCGAGAACCTCGAGCGGATGGTGCATGCGATCGGCGCCCAGCGCGCCGAGCACGCCCTGGACCTGACGGTGCTCGTGATCGACGACGGCTCGCCCGACGGGACGGGCCAGGTGGCCGATCGGCTCGCCGAGGAGCTGGACTGGGTGCGCGTGCTGCACCGCACCTCCAAGGACGGGCTCGGGCGTGCGTACCTCGCGGGCTTCCAGGTGGCGCTCGAGGGTGGCGCTGAGTTCGTCATGGAGATGGACTGCGACTTCTCCCACGACCCGGCGGACGTGCCGCGCCTGATCGCGGCCGGCGCGGATGCGGATTTCGTGATCGGCAGTCGGGGCGTTGCCGGTGGCGGCGTTCGTGGCTGGCCCTGGTACCGCCAGGTGATCAGTCGCGGTGGCAGCTTCTACGCGCGCACGATCCTCGGGATGCGGGTGCGCGACATGACCGCCGGGTTCTCGCTGATCCGGCGCACGGTGCTCGAGGCGCTCGACCTCGACGGCATCGAGGCGTCCGGCTACATGTTCCAGATCGAACTCAAGTACCGCACGCGGCGCGCCGGCTTTCGGATCGCCGAAGTACCCGTGATCTTTATCGATCGCGTGTACGGGGAGTCGAAGATGACCGGCAGCATCGTGATCGAGGCGATCTGGCGGGTCTGGCGCCTGCGTCTTCGCAAGCTGCCGCCCGTCGCGTCCCCCGCCTGATCACACGCGGGCGGTCGCGCACGGCCGGTGGAGTGGCCTCCCCCGGCGAGGCACGCCCACAGGAGCTGTCGCATGACGGCCGCCGCCCGTACCATCGCCTTCATCGTGAGGCTTCGCTCGACTTCCAGTACCCGCCGCCCCGTGCGGCCCGCCCCGACTCCTGCCGGCGGCCTGCCGCCGCGCGCCGGCACCCAGGATCGGCCCGCCACGCGCCCGTCGCGCCGCCGTCCCTCGCGGCGCACCGTCGCGATCACCGGCTTCATCACGGTGCTGCTCGGCGCAGGCGCTGCAGCGCTCGTGCTGACCATGCCGCGCATGGAGCGGGTCGGCGGGA
>JAOPYU010000348.1 GCA_025964455.1 Thermoleophilia bacterium
GGCGCGCACGTCGCGCGCACAGGGTCGCTGCGCCTCGCCATCGACGGCTCCGAGCTGGACGACCTCGATGCGGAGGCGACACTGCTCGAGGCGGCGGGCGTGCCCGTCGAGCGGCTCGGGCGCGACGCGCTCGACACGCTGCTGCAGCCACACTTCCTGGGCGGCCTGCGCTTCCCGAGCGACGGCCGGTCGGTTCCCGCGGGATGGGTACGCGCCCTGGGGGCTGCAGCCGCCGACGTAGGCGCCGCGATCCACGAGGCATCCCCGGTGGCCGCGATCGAGGACGACTCCGACGCTGTCGTGGTCCGCACCAGTGATGGTCGTGAGGTGCGAGCAGGTCAGTGCATCGTCGCCACCGAGGCCTGGCTGAGCGGGCTGGTGCCGGAGCTGGCCGGTCGCGTGCTGCCCTACCGCAGCCAGGTGCTCGCCGCAGCTGCACCGCTCGACGGCGATGGGGCGGTGCGCCGTCTCCTCCCCCAGGTGACGTGGTCGCGGCGCGGCTGGGACTACGTCCAGCAGGCTGGTGACGGCACGCTCGTGATCGGCGGCGAGCGCCTTGAAGAGGTGGACCGGCTGCGGCACTGGACCGAGGACCCCGAGCCCGACGACCAGGCCTGGCTCGAGTCGTGGCTGCAGCGCGTCCTGGGGATCGAGCCAGACGTGCTCGCTCGCTGGGCCGGCGTGCTGAGCCAGACGCCGGACGGGTTCCCCTACGTCGGCGCGCTCCCCGGTCGACCCCGCGTCCACGCCTGCGGCGGCTGGGGCGGTGCGGGCAACGTGCTCGGCTTCCTCGCCGGGCAGCTCCTCGCCGACGTGGTGCTCGATCGCACGGACGCGATCCCCGACGAATTCCGCGCATCGCGCATCGGCACCGCGGCATCCGCGACAGGCGACTGACGCGCAGTCAGTCGGGCAACACCATCGGCCGCCCCTCGCGCACGAGGTCCACCGCCCGCCACATGTACCACGACGCGACCGACCGGTAGGGCCGCCAGTGCTCGGTGGCCGCGCGGAACTCGCTCGGTGTCGGCTGCCGCTCGAGGCCATGGATCATCCGCCATCCCTCACGCACGCCGAAATCGCCGGTCGGCAGCACGTCCGGGCGGCCCAGCCGGAACATGAGCAGCATGTGCACCGTCCAGGGACCGATCCCCCGCACGACGGTGAGCGCGTCGACGATCGCGAGATCCGACATCGTCGGCAGGTCGGCGTGCGTGGGGAGCTCACCTGCGGCGGCGTGGCGCGCGAGGTCGTGCATCGACGCTGCCTTGCTCGCCGACAGGCCGGCGCTCCGCAGCTCGTCCACGCTGGTGCCGAGCAGCTCGTCGGGGGTCGGCACCCGGTCGCCGAACAGCCCGAGCACCCGCCCGTGGATGGTGGCGGCGGCCGTCCCGTTCAGCTGCTGGTACACGATCGATCGGAGCAGGTAGGGATACGGCTCGAGGTCCGGATCGGGGCGCACGGTGAACGCGCCGGCCGCATCGATCACGGCCGCGAGGTGGGCGTCGGCCTTCCGCAGGTGGCTACGTGCCGCGCGCCGGCCGTAGGTCAGTCCGTCGGCGCGCAGCTTGGCCGGCAGCTGGTCACTGACATCGATGTCGGCGCCCTTCGGGCGACGCGCGCGATACGCGCCGGTCACGGCTGGTCCTGGGCCGTTCGCGCAGCATCGTCCGTGCCGGGCGGCGCGACTCGCACGGCGTTGATCGAACGCTGCCCGTCGGCGGGACGTTCGAGCAGCTTGCCCGGATTGCAGGTACCGGCCGGATCCAGCCGCGAGCGCACGGCCCGGATCGCCTCCGCACCGACCCCGGGCGTGACCGCCTCGAACAGGTCGGCGTGCATGGTGCCCACGCCGTGCTGGTGGCTCGTCGCGCCACCGCAGCGAGCGATCGCGGCGTGCACCGCGAGCTTGGCGGCACGCCACTGCTCCAGCTCCCGCCCGGGCGTCGGCGACGCCAGGAAGGTGAAATAGGCGCTCGCACCGTCGTGGTACAGGTGCGACAGGTGTGCACCGACCATGCATCGCCCGGAGCCGAACGCGCCTTCGAGGGCTGCTCGTACCTGCGCATGCAGGGCGGGCAGCCGCGCCCAGGTCGCGCTCGTCTCGAGCGTGTCGACCAGGAGCCCCCGGTCCATCATCACGTCGCGCGCGTAAGGCTGCGTGAAGCGACCGTGGTACCACGCCTTCGCGGGGATCGCACCGACCGCACGACCGCCGCAGCGCGACATGTGCCGATCGACGATCCGCTCGGTCGCGCGGGCTTCCTCCGAGGTTCCGGTGCTCAGCACCAGCACGAGCGCGCCGTCGCGCGCGCCGAGCACCCGGGCGAGCCCCCGCCCCAGGGATCCACCGAGCAGCTTCGGCACGCTCGAGCCCACGTTGAACGCCGTCTCGGCCGCATCGCTCACACGCACCATCGCGGGGCGAACGTCGCCGCGCTGGACGAGCAGCCGTGCGGCATCGCGTGCCGCGTCGAAGCTCGGGAGCACGTACGCCGCGAAGCGCACGACCTCCGGCCGACGCCTGATGCGGACCGTCGCTCGCGTGACCACGCCGAGCGTGCCCTCGCTGCCGAGCACGAGCTCGCGCAGGTCGCTGCCTGCACCGTGTGCCGGCACGTGCGGCACGTCCATCACGCCCGACGGCGTCACCAGTCGCAGCGCAGCGACCATCGACTCCATCTTGCCGTAGCGCAGCGACTGCTGGCCCGCCGAACGCGTCGCGATCCACCCGCCCAGCGTCGAGTACTCGAACGACTGCGGGACGTGCCCGAGCGTCAGTCCGTACGGCGCGAGGGCGCGCTCGAGGTCCGGGCCCCGAACGCCCGCCTGGAAGGTCGCGACACCGCTCACCTCGTCGATGTCGAGGCACGTCGCGAGCGCCGTGACATCGAGCGCGACCACGGGCTGTGATGCCGTGCGTCCGAGCGGCTCGATCCCGCCCGCCACGCTCGTGCCGCCCCCGACGGGCACCACCGCCACGTCGCGCTCGACGCACCACGCGAGCGCGCGCTCGAGCTCGTCCTCGGTGCGGGGACGCACCACTGCGTCACACACACGATCCAGGTGGCCCCCGCGTGCCGCGACCAGGTCCGGCCACGACTTGCCGAGCGAGTACGCGCGGCGCGAGCCGTCGTCGGTGTGGACCGGTGCCAGTCGCGCGAGCGCGTCGATGTCGACGCCGGACAGGCGCCCGGGATCGATGCTCGGTGGTGTGCGTTGAGCGTGCAGGTGCGAGCGCCCCGCCGCGGCGACCTCGCCCTCGGTGACGTGCTCGTAGCGGTCGACCAGGCGGTGCGCCAGGTGCGCCGCGCGCTCGGTCACCGGCCCCCACGACGCGAGCCGCGCCGCGCGCAGCTCCGGCCCCAGGGGGTCTCGCGCTCGCCCGGTCTCGCGGCTCGTCGTCACGTCAGGGTATCCCTCTTCGGGTGGTGTCAGGAGAAGCTGACCGCGACGTTCGCGCGCTCTGCAGGATCCTCGATCTCGAAGAACTCGCGCGTCGTGAAGTTGCCGACGCCGGCGATGATGTTCGACGGCAGCTGCTGGATCTTGGTGTTGTAGTCGCGCACGTTGCCGTTGTAGATCCGGCGCGCCGCGCTGATCTTGTCCTCGGTGTCGGCGAGCGACGCCTGCAGCTCCAGGAAGTTGGTGTTGGCCTTCAGGTCGGGATATGCCTCGCTCAGCGCGAACACCTGGCGCAGCGCTCCGGAGAGCAGCCCCTCGGCCTGGCCGAGCGCCGCCGGGTCACCGGCGTCCTGCGCGGTCACGGCACTGTTGCGCGCCTTGATCACGTTCTCGAGCGTCTGCTTCTCGTGCGCGGCGTATCCCTTGACCGTCTCGACCAGATTGGGAATCAGGTCGTGGCGGCGCTTCAGCTGCACGTCGATGCCGCTCCAGCTCTCGTCCACCCGTGCGCGGCGCGAGACGAGCCCGTTGTAGGTCGTCACCGCCCAGAGCAGGATCACTCCGACGACGACGAGCGTGATGATCAGGCCAATTCCCATGGTGCCTCCGCGCAGTTCGCTTCACGATTCGGTATGCGCGATGTCTGCCCACGTCGGGCGAGGTTCACGCACGATCGGCGCTAGCGGTATTCCTCGAGGTAGCGGTGCAGTACGTGCCACGCCTCCAGGCAGAACCGGTCGAGGTCGGCCGCCTCGGTCTCGTGTCCCTTGCGCCATGCGACGAGGTCGTCGCCACGCTGCTCCCAGTAGATCGTGAGCTCCGTCGCGAGGCGGTGCACGAAGGTCGTCGAGAACAGCTCGAAGAGCGCGATGTCGTCCTGGGTGTCGACCACGCGCAGCGTGTAGCGCTTGTGGAACTCGGTGCTCTCGAGCTCGACCTTGCGGTCGTGCGAGAACTTGTCCTGGAGCGCACCGAACGACAGCTTGCGAGGCGACAGGTACACGCCGTCGAACCGCGCCGCGACCATGGCCGGGAGCGGGAAGTGCAGCGTCGTGAAGTCGTAGTCGGTCTCGCTGCGGTTGCCCTCGCTGTCGGTGGAGACCTCCGTGTACGTGTAGTGACCGAGCTGGGCGGGCTGCCCGGCGATCGTGCCGCGCAGGATGTGGCCCCACTCGCGCTCGTCCCCGCGCGAGAACAGTGGGATGTCGGCGCTGATGCGGGAGTCCTGCTCGAGCGAGAGCCCGCGTGCACGCGCATACGCCCCGAAGAAGTCGGCGGACGCCTTGTTGTGCTGGCTCACCGACACCCAGATCGCGACGCAGATGGCGACCACCCCGAGCACGATCCCCAGCAGGAGCTGCCCGGTAGCGACGAGCCCGGCGGCTCCCAGCAGGGCCAGGATCCACAGGGTCAGGTACCCGGTGCGCCGTGTCCCTCCCACGGCGCGCATCCTGGCGCGGAACATGCTCGAGACGTCGCGCGCCACGGCGATGTCGGCCGGCGCGTCGGGGAACACCCGGCGGAGCGTCGCCTCGTCGAGCGTCTCCGCGAGCGGGACACCATCAGCGGACGGCGCGACGGGCGCAGCCCCCGTCGTCACGCTGTCGATCCCTGGGGCTCTGTTCACAACACGCTCCTGCTCGGTCCTCGGGCCACGGGGCCCCTACCCCACGTCGGGAGTGTCGATGTCGGCTGACCCGTCCCGCTCGCGCAGCGGACGCGCGGCACGCGCAGCGGCCGTGTCACGGGCACGGGTCCAGCGAGCTACGGCGCGCTCGAGCTGGCGAGGCGTCACCTCCAGCACCCGCTCGATGGCGGCGGCCGGCGGATCGCCTCGCTCGAGGGAGGCGAGCAGGCGCGCGAGCGCACGCTCGCCGCGCACCTCGGCCACCCAGCTGACAGTCGCATCCGCGGCCTCGTAGCGCAGCCGGGCCTGGGTCGGACTGGCCCCGTCGAACGGGTCCTCGTCCGGCGCCGCGACGATCCGGCGCGCGATGCCGCTCGAGCCCGTCCCGAACGCGGCGAGCAGCTCCGGCATCACCCGGACGCCGGCAGCCACGGTCGTCCGTGACGGTCGCGCGCCCTCCGCCACGTGGCGCACGACACCCTCGACCAGGAAGCCTGACGCATAGGTCTCGAGCGACCGGAGCGCGACGTGCGTCGCTGCATGCCGGAGCGAGGCAGCGGCAGCCGCGGGGGCGGCGGCCTGGCGCGCAGCCAGGTCGACCACGAGCTCGCCACGCGAATCGCTCCACGAGACGCCGCGTGGATCGCCGGCCCACGCGGGCGTGGGTGCCGCGCGCCCGACGACCGCCTTCGCGCGGTCACGACGCTCGAGCAGCCACGCGGTCGCGCTCGACGCGCCGTCGATCGATCCGGATCGCGACCGTGCAGCCGCGATGCCCTGCTCGAGCTGCGGGAGCACCGCAGCGGCCGTCGCTGCAGCGGCTGCGGGCGCCACGACATCGACGCTGCGCCCACGCAGCACGATCGGGTCCGAGTACGCGCGGAGGAATTCCTTGGAGCCGGAGGTCTCCACGTCGATGAGGGTCCACCGCTTCGGTGCCGCGAGCGCGTCGCTCCGCAGGGGTGCGGCCAGCACCAGGGTGACCGGAACGCGCTGCACCCGCGACCTGCTCGCGGCCTGCGCGACCGTGATGGTCGCCGTGCCGGTCACGCGTACCTCGAGCACGTGCGACGTCGCATCGGGCTCGTCGCCACGCTCGGTCGGCTGCTCGGCCGTGGTCATCCGGGCCCGCCAGGTGCTGCGCGGCAGGTCGTCAGCCCACCGCACGAACGCCGCCGTCCGGCGCGTGCCGCTGGCGTCGGCGTCAGGAACGCTGGTCGCCCCGGCCTGCGAGCCGAGCACGACGAACCGGGCCGCGGCCGGCGTCACGCGCCGACCCCTCGACTGCGCGAGTGCACCCATCCAGCCACGCGCCGCGCTCGTGGCGGAGGCGGCGGCCTCATCCAGCAGCGCGACGTGGCGGTGATGGTTGGCCGCCAACGCCGAACCCATGTCGACGCGGTCTCGCTGGAGCTCCCGGAATCCGAGCTGCGATCGGGGCACGCGACGGCCCATGTCCGGTGTGGAGACCAGGAACGCGAACATGCCCCCGCCGATGGCGAGGGCGGCGATGGTCACGACCCATGTCTGGACGTTGCGCACGTGCAGGCATCATCGGCACGCAGGGCCGCCGATCGGAGCGACAATTTCCCTGCACCGAGCCGGAGCGGTCGTCAGCGGACCCGGATGTCCTCGAGGTCCAGGTCGCGCTGCACCGCGGAGAGCACCTCATCGGTGATCTCGCGCGTGGATCGCAGCTCGAGCAGTGCGGCCCGCTCGGCCTCGCGCAACTCCCGCGCAAGACGCACCCACGCATCCGCGCGCTCGTCGTAGAGCTCGGCTTCGTCGTCCTCCAGGACACGCGATTCGAAGCGTCGCTCGCGATACGCGTACATCGTGCGCAGCCGATCGAGCGCGGCGTCGTGGATCCACCCGCACCCGTGCAGCTCATCGATCCGCGTGAGCGCCGCACGGGCCGCGACCATGCGTGCGCGAGCCTCGCTGCGTTCGAAGTCGCCGTCGTCCTCGAGGCCGAGCCACTCCACGACGCGACCGAGCGACATGCCCTGCACCACGAGCGTGACGACGATCACCGAGAAGGCGAGGAACACCACGAGGTCCCGGTCGGGGAACGGCCCTCCGCCCTCGATCGTCGTGGGCAGCGCCAGCGCGGCTGCCAGCGACACGGAGCCGCGCATGCCGATCCACCCGACGAGCGCCGCGATCCGCGTCGTACGAGGGTCGCGGATCTCGGACCCGCTCGTCAGGCGCAGCAGGAAGGTCGCGGGGAAGACGAATGCCAGTCGTGACGCGAGCACGGCGATCGACACGGCGGCCGCGTACCACGCGAGCGTCCAGGGGCCGGTCCCGTCGAGCCGGGCGACGATGTCGCGCAGCTGCAGGCCCACGATCAGGAAGAGCGCCGAATTGATGAGGAAGGTCGCGTTGACCCAGACCACCTCGATCTGGATCCGCGTCTCCGCGTTGCGCACGATGGTCGGGGTTCGCCAGCCGAGCCAGATGCCGACCGTCACCGTCGCCAGCACGCCACTGACGTGCAGCGCCTCAGCGGGCAGGTAGGCCAGGTAGCCGCTCGCGACCGAGAGCAGCACGTCGGTCGGCCCGTGCTCGTTGCGGCGACGCAGCCAGGTCGCCACCATGCCGGCGAGGATCCCGATGCCGACGCCACCGGCACAGCTCACGAGGAACTCCAGGCCGGCATCGACGGCGGAGAACGTCCCGGAGACGACCGCGGCGACGGCGACCCGGTACAGGACGATGCCGCTGCCATCGTTGATCAGGCTCTCGCCCTCCACGATGTTCACCACCCGTCGCGGCACGCGCATGCGCTCGAGCACGGCGGCGCCGGCGACCGGATCCGTCGGCGAGACGATGGCGCCGAGCACGAACGCGACGGGCCACGAGAGGCCGGCCACGGCATGCGCCACGGCCGCGACCACGACCATCGTCACGAACACGAGCCCGACCGCCAGCATCGAGATCGAGCGGATGTTGGAGCGCAGCTCGTGGAGCGACGTGAAGTACGCGGCCGCATAGATGAGCGGGGGCAGGAACACCAGGAACACGAGGTCCGGATCCAGCGTGACATCGGGCAGCCCGGGCACGAACCCGAGCGCGGTGCCCGCGAGCACGAGGAACACCGGATACGGGGCGCGGGAGCGCTGCGCGAGCCATGCCAGGACCGTCACGATGGCGGTCGCGCCGGCGAGCAGCCACGCGAGCGAGCCGTGGTCCTCGCCAGCTGCGGCGGTCGAGGCGAGGATCGTTGCGGCGAGGTCCATCCGTGGCGGAGCCTACCGGCGCCGGTAGGCTCAGGGCCATGAACGTCCCCGCCAGTGCCGACGACGCCCGCACCACCGAATCCGGCATCCCGGTCGCCCCGGTCTACGGCCCGGGCGACCTGCCACCGGGTCTCGAGGAACGGCTCGCCCCGCCGGGCGAGTTCCCCTACACGCGCGGGCCGTACGCAGGCATGTATCGCGTGCGTCCGTGGACCATGCGCCAGTACGCCGGGTTCGCCACGGCCGAGGCGACCAACGAGCGCTTCCGTTACCTGCTCCAGCGCGGCCAGACAGGGCTCTCCACCGCGTTCGACCTGCCGACCCAGCTCGGCCTCGACTCCGACGACCCCCGCGCGCTCGGCGAAGTGGGGCGGACGGGCGTCGCGGTCGACACGATCGACGACATGCGCCGGCTGTTCCACGGCATCCCCCTCGCCGACGTGTCCACCTCGATGACGATCAACGCACCGGCTTCGATGCTGCTGCTGCTCTACGACCTGGTCGCCGAGGAGCAGGGAAGCCCGCCCGGCGCGATCCGCGGCACGATCCAGAACGACATCCTCAAGGAGTACGTCGCTCGCGGGAACTACATCTTTCCGCCGCGCCCATCCATGCGGCTGACCGTCGACACCTTCGCGTGGTGCGCCGAGCACGCCCCGCGGTTCAACACGATCTCGATCAGTGGCTACCACATCCGCGAGGCGGGTTCGAGCGCGGTCCAGGAGGTCGCGTTCACGATCGCGCACGGCATCGCCTACGTGGAGGCTGCGCTCGAGGCGGGCCTCGACGTGGACGACTTCGCGCCGCGGCTGTCGTTCTTCTTCAACGCCCACAACGACGTGTTCCAGGAGGTCGCCAAGTTCCGCGCCGCGCGCGAGCTGTGGGCCCGCCTGATGCGCGATCGGTTCGGTGCCCGCAATCCCAAGTCGATGGCGCTTCGCTTCCATGCCCAGACGGGCGGATCGACGCTCACGGCCCAGCAGCCGGAGAACAACATCGTCCGCGTGGCGCTGCAGGCGTTCAGTGCAGCTGGCGGCGGCGCGCAGTCGATCCACACCAACGGGTTCGACGAGGCACTCGCCCTCCCGACCGAGCGCTCCGCGCAGATCGCGCTGCGCACCCAGCAGATCCTCCAGGCCGAGAGCGGCGTCACCGCCACGGCAGACCCGTTCGCGGGCTCATACTACGTCGAGGCGCTGACGGCCGAACTGCTCACCCGCGCTCAGGCGCTGCTCGACGAGCTCGTGGAGCAGGGTGGCGCGGTGGCCTGCGCCGAGAACGGCTGGACCAAGCTGCAGATCGAGGAAGCCGCCTACCAGACGCAGCTCGCCATCGAATCGGGCGAGCAGGTCATCGTCGGCCAGAACGCCTTCGTCACCGAGGGCGAGGTCGAGCCGGAGCTGCACCGCCTGGACGAGGCGATCGAGCGAGGCCAGTGCGAGCGACTCGCGGCCTGGCGTGCGTCACGCGATCAGGCGGCCTGCGACGAGTCGCTCGGGCGCGTGCTCGACGCGGCTCGCAGCTCGGACAACCTGCTCCCGTCGATCCGCGAGACCCTCCGCGCCGGCAGCTCGGTCGGCGAGGTCTGCGAGCTCCTGCGGGGCGAGTGGGGCACGTTCGACTGAGCGAGCGTCGTCGGCCGAGCTTGCTCGAGCCGATGACCGAGCGAAGGATGGACGAGCGAAGCTCCCTTCGACTGAGCGAGCGTCGTCAGCCGAGGCGCGACGGTCCCGCCGCGCAGCATGGCGATCGCGCGCGCTCGCGCTCGATCAGCGGCGGGGCGTGGGTCGGAGTACGTGGCTGGCTCGAACAGGGCGAGCTGGGCGGAGTACATGCAGGGGGTATCGGCCCCGGCCCGCCGCCACTTGACCTGATCGTCAGCCGATCGCGCGGACGACGTCGACGATGCCGTCCTTGCCGACCTTCACGTTCCACCGGTACCCGAGCGCGTGGACGCGGTTCCACTCGAGTCCGTGCAGCCACTCGGGCGCCTCGGTGATCGTCGACACGAGCTGTGAGCCGTTGGTGTCGGGCTCGAGGCCGAGGAGCACGCGCAGCAGCAGGAGCGGCGATGCCGCGGCCCACGCCTGCGGCGAGCACGCGGATTCGAGCTCGGTGGGACCCGATGCGTCGGAACTGCGGGGGGTCCCGTCGAAGTGCTCGGGAAGGCGGTTCGCCCCGCCGGTCGCCGCCTCGAACAGGTCGCGGCCCAGCCGCGCGGCGAGTGGCCGGTCGTACTTCGCGATACCGGCGATGCAGATCGTCGTGTCGTGCGGCCAGACGCTGCCGCAGTGGTAGCTCGCGGGATCGTAGCCGGCGTCGTAGGTCGACATGGTGCGGATGCCCCACCCGGAGTCGAGCGCCGGATCCGACAGCTGCGCCAGCACCCTGCTGCGCAGGACCGGATCCGGGAGCGCGTCGGTCCAGAGCAGGTGTCCCATGTTGGAGCACAACGCGTCGAGCGGCGCGCCGTCGGCGTCGAGCGCCTGCGCGAGGAAGCCGCCCGCGCGCGGGTCGTCCTCGCCGTCGAGCTGGCCGGGCGTGAGCTCCACGCGGAAGCGCTCGATGATCCGACGCTCGAGCAGCCGCGCATCGGCGGCCCACTCCGAGCCGGCAACGTCGTCATCCCAGGCGACGGCCGCGACCCGCGCGACGCCGCGCAGCGCCGCGACGGCATAGCCCTGCGCCTCGAGCGGGCGGATGCGCCCGCGGGCGATGCGCCCTGCGTGGTCGCGTTGGGAATCGGGCGAGTCCTTCCACGACTGCACGTCGAGCCCGCGCTCGGCACGTCGCCAGTAGCTGAGCAGGCCGAGCTCGTCCTCCTCGATGCGCGCCTGCAGCCAGGCGACGGCGCGCCGAGCGGGCTGCTCCAGCTCCTTCGCAAGCGCCGTGTCGCCCGTCCACCGGAGCGTCTCGGCGAGCAGCATGAGGAACAGCGGCGTCGAGTCGACCGACCCGTAGTACCGCTCATGGAAGCGCCGCGCGGCGACTCCGCGTCGCTCCTCGTGGATGATCTTGCCCGGCTCGGCATCGGTCGCGAGGTCGTACTCGGATGCCTGGGTCGCGGCGAGGTGGCGCAGCGTCGCCGCGGCGATCGTCGGATCCAGCGGCAGGGTCATCCACGCTGCGAGCAGCGCGTCACGCCCGAACACCGTCAGGAACCACGGCACACCTGCCGCGAGCACGTGCCCGGATTCGGTCGAGATCCGCAGCGACGCCAGGTCGTTCACCGATGCGTTGATGACCGCCGTGATGTCGCGAACACCCTCCACGCTCGGCTGCCCGTCGAGCCACGACCTGACGGCCGCCCGGCGTTCGCCATCGATCTCGGTGAAGCCACGCGGGACCGGCGGCTGCTCGTCGCTCGACAGCGCCCAGCTGGCCCGCAGCTCGATCGACAGGTTCATCGGTCCATCGGCGTCGGCAGGCACGCGCCACCGCCACGAGGCAGTCCGCGCGGTGCCGTCAGCAGCGACGGGAGCATCTGCGAGCGCCACGCCGTCGCGCTCCTCGAGCGACGCGTCGCGACACGTGGCTTCCAGGCGCACCCGCGCATCGGGGCGCGCCTCGCCGAGCGAGAGTCCGGTGGGGCTTCCGGCCTGCAGGTCGCCAGCTTCCACGAGCACGCGGCGGACGGTGAACAGGTCGGTGCCGTCGAGCTCGACGCTCAGCAACACGCCGGCGCCGGGCTCCACGCGCGGCACCTCGAAGCACACCGCGCATCCGGTCGGCGAGATCGCCACGGTGCTCGCCAGCGGGGCGGTCCCTTCGGCGCGCCACACCTCGATGCGTCGGAGCAGCCGCAGGTCGTCGGCGTACACACCGCGCTCGTGCTCGCCGTCGATGAGCCCGTCCGGGGCGCAGCGCACGAACGCGCGATCCGACACGATGCTGACGTCGGCGCGACGCTGCTTGACCCGGCTCACGCGCGATCCCCGTGCAGGCTGCCGACGTCGATGCCGAGCGCTGCCCGCACGTCGTCGAAGTCGTCCCAGCGCTCGTACTCCACGCCCTCGCCGTCGAGGTACGTCGCGAGGCCGTCGCGGGCGAAGATCCGGTCCGCGGTCTCGGCGCCGCACCGGTCGCTCATGCCGTCGCCGATGAAGGCGACCGTGCCGCTCCCGGCGTGCTGCTCCCGCAGGCGGGCGACGTCGTGGCGCTTGCACGGCTCGCCGCAGTGCTCGCACACGGGCAGGTCGCGCCACGTGATGGCACCACCCTCCGGGCCGAGGCTGATGGAGTTCGCGACCAGCTCGACGCGATCGGCAACCCCGGCCTGCGCGAGCATCGGGCGGATGATCTCGGCGAAGCCGCTCGACAGGAGCACGAACGTCCAGTCCGCCCGCTGGGCGTCGTCGAGCAGCCGATCGAATCCCTCGCGGAACGGGATGGCGAGCGCTGCGTCGAGGACCTCGTCGAGCCCGACGGTGATCGGGGCGAACTCCGCGTCCAGCACCTGGCGCAGCGTCAGCTCACGGCTTCGCAGCCGCCCTTCGACGTTGGCGTAGGCGTCCGGCGCGAAGCGCCGTGCGAGCGCCGAGTTGGTGTCCTCGGCCGTCACGGTTCCATCGAAGTCGCAGATGATGAGCATTGGTCCGCCTACCCTACCGCGCCGCGCACCCCTGCGAACGTCAGATGCCCCGTGCGCGCACGCGGGGGCCCGGTAGGATCGCCCCATGCCTACCGACGCGCCGACCCGTACTCCACTCGAGGAGCTCGAGCACCGAGCCGAGCTCGCCCTCCACCCGGGCGCCGAGCGATCCGTGCAGCGCCAGCACGACCGCGGCAAGCTGCTCGCCCGCGAGCGCATCGACCTGCTGCTCGACGAGGGCTCGTTCGTGGAGCTGGACCGGTTCGCGCGGCACCGGGCGCACGGATTCGGCCTCGAGGCGGACCGCCCGTACGGCGACGGCGTGATCACCGGGCATGGCACCGTGAACGGGCGGCGCGTCTTCGTCTTCAGCCAGGACTTCACCGTGTTCGGTGGATCGCTCGGCGAGGTGTTCGCCGAGAAGATCGTCAAGGTGATGCGCCTCGCGGCGCAGAGCGGCTGTCCGTTGGTCGGGCTCAACGACTCGGGCGGCGCCCGCATCCAGGAGGGCGTCGTCTCGCTCGCCGGCTACTGCGACATCTTCTACGAGAACGTCCAGTCCTCCGGCGTGATCCCGCAGGCGAGCGTCATCCTCGGCCCGTGCGCCGGCGGCGCCGTCTACTCCCCCGCGCTCACCGACGCGGTCTTCATGGTCGAGGGCACGAGCCACATGTTCGTCACCGGCCCCGACGTCGTGAAGACGGTCACGGGCGAGGAAGTGTCGATGGAGGAGCTCGGCGGCGCGAGCGCGCACGGCGCAAAGAGCGGCGTCGCCCACGTCGTCGCGCCGGACGAGGCGAGCGTGCTCGCGGACGTCCGGGCGTGGCTCTCCTACCTGCCGCAGAGCAATGCGGAGCAGCCCCCGCTGCACGCGTGCCACGACCCGCTCGATCGCGACTGCGCCTCCCTCGACACCGTCATCCCCGACAGTCCGAACAAGCCGTACGACATGCACGCCATCATCGGCGAGGTGTTCGACGAGGGCTCGTTCTTCGAGATCCACGACCGCTGGGCGCAGAACATCGTCGTCGGCTTCGCGCGCCTCGGCGGCAGGAGCGTCGGCGTGGTCGCGAACCAGCCCACGCACCTGGCGGGCGTGCTCGACATCGATTCCTCGACCAAGGCGGCGCGCTTCGTCCGCCAGTGCGATGCGTTCAACGTGCCGGTGGTGACTTTCGTGGACGTCCCCGGCTTCCTGCCCGGCACCGGTCAGGAGTGGGGCGGGATCATCCGCCACGGGGCCAAGCTGCTCTACGCGTACTGCGAGGCGACCGTGCCCAAGCTCACGGTCATCACGCGCAAGGCCTATGGCGGTGCCTACGACGTCATGGCGTCCAAGCACACCGGTGCGGATTTCAACCTGGCGTGGCCGAGCAGCGAGATCGCGGTCATGGGCGCGGAGGGCGCGGTCAACATCCTGTACCGACGCGAGCTCGCCGAGAGCCCGAACGCCGACGAGCGGCGCGCCGAGCTCATCGCCGAGTACCGCGACCGCTTCGCCAATCCGTACGTCGCCGCCGAACGCGGCTACGTCGACGACGTGATCCGTCCGCGCGACACGCGGCGCGCGCTCATCGGGGCACTCGCGGCGCTCGGGACCAAGCGCCAGGACGGCCCGAAGCGCAAGCACGGCAACATCCCGCTGTAGAAGAGGGCCCATGCGGATCGCCACCTGGAACGTCAACTCGATCAAGCAGCGTGTCCCGCGGCTGCTGCCCTGGCTCGACGAGCGCGCGCCGGACGTGGTGTGCCTCCAGGAGACCAAGCTCGCCGACGCGGCGTTCGCCGAGCTGCTCGACGGGCCATTGCGCGA
>JAOPYU010000001.1 GCA_025964455.1 Thermoleophilia bacterium
TGCGCCAGTTGCGCCGGGCGCACCCGGAGCTCCGGCCGAACCGTTGGCTCCGGCGGGGCCCGCAGCGCCGGTTGCACCGATCGGACCCTGGATGCCCTGTGGGCCCTGCGCGCCGTCCGAGCCGTTCGCGCCAGCGGGACCAGCTGCACCCGCCGCGCCGGCGACGCCGGCCGGACCTGCGGCACCGGTTGCGCCGATGGATCCCTGGATTCCCTGCGCGCCCTGCGGTCCTGCGGCGCCCGTGGCCCCGGTGGGTCCTGCGGCGCCAGTCGCGCCGTCAGCGCCTGCTGCGCCGGTCGCGCCGATCGGTCCCTGGGCGCCGGTCGCGCCCGTGGCTCCGGTCGTGCCGCTCGCGCCGGCTGCTCCGGTGAGGCCGATCGGTCCCTGTGCGCCGGTGAGGCCGGTAGGTCCTGCGGGGCCTGTCGCACCTGTGGCGCCGGTTGCGCCAGTTGCGCCGGTCGAACCTGCTGCACCTGCGGGGCCGGTCGCTCCGGTCGCACCCGCAGCACCGTCATTGCCTGCGGGGCCCTGCGGCCCGACTGCTCCGGTGGCGCCTGCCGCACCGGTAGCGCCTGCGGCACCCTGCGGACCAGCGGCGCCAGTCGCGCCGACGGGACCAGCGGCGCCGGTCGCGCCCGCGGGACCTGCCGTACCCACGGAGCCGACGGTCGTGGCGCGGTTGAGCAGCTTGCGTGCGGCGGGGGTGAGCAGTGCCGGCGTGATCGAGCCTGGCTTGATCTTGGCAGCGGTGATCGTCTTGTTCTTGATGAGGGCGCCGTTGATCTGCGCCGCGGCATACGACGTTCCACCAGTCACGCTGGCAAGCACAACAACTATGAGGATGACTCGGATTGGATCGAGTCGCGGACGCATGAACACCCCCGATGCATGCGTTACGATGCTGAATCGACAGCCCGAACCAAAACCTTTACGAAAATGCAGGATGCGACGTACTTTCCCGATCTCAGCGACCATCCTCCTGGCGGCCATCTTGGTGTCCGCCTGTGGTGGCGGCTCCGACGAGGGTGATTCGGGGACACCGAACCTCGGACGGTCCAAGACCGAGGGCTACCTCGCGCAGGACATCGCGGACAAGCTCGAGGTTCCCGTCCGGGTCGCGTGTCCCAAGCGGCTGCCGAAGCGCAAGGGTGCGAGCTTCACGTGCCTGGCGTTCGCCCCGCTGAGCCTGCCGATTCCTGCCGTCGCCAAGGTCCGCGACACCAAGGGGACGTTCACGTGGCACATGGATGCGCGCGCCACCGACGACATCGAGACGCAGATCCAGAAGGGGATCCGGACCCAGAAGAAGCTCGTCGCGACGATCGTGTGTCCGCGACTCATCGAGCTCGACCAGGGCGCGGCGTTCACCTGCACCGCGGTCCGCGCGAGTGGCGTGCGGTCCGACGTGGTGGTCACGCAGGTCGATGCCAAGGGCAACGTGACCTGGAGCGCCTAGCGCCGTCGTGGAAGCTGCACTCCCCCTCGCGCTCCTGGTCGTCTCGCTGCTGTCGCTGCTCGCCGTGGCAGACGCGGTCGTGCGCCGCCGCCGCCTGCAGCGCGAGCTGGAGCGGGCCTGGCGCGAGGTGCCGCGCGACCCCGCCACGGGCCTGTTCGATCGCCGGGTCTGCCTGCAGCGTGTCGCAGCGGAGGTCAAGCGCGCGAGGCGCGGCGGCGGCAGCGTATGGGTGGGCGTGGTCACGGTGCTGACGGGCGACACTGATCGATTCGGCCGGCTGCTCCACGATTCCATGCGCCTGCCCGAGGTCGGGTTCCGGATCGGCCAGCAGGTGGTGTGCATCGCGCGCCCCGACCTCGACGAGGCGCACCGCTCCGAGTTGCTGGGCCGACTCGTCGCCGCCGCGCCCCGTGAGCGGCTCGCGATCGGCGAGGCGACGTGGAGCTCCTCTGCCGACGGGGATGCTGCCGACGTGATGCGTCGGGCGAGCAACTCGTCCATCGAGGTGGCGGGCCCGTGAACGACTCTGCTCGTGGCGCGCTCGCCGACTTGCGGCCCGAGCTGGTTGCCGCACTCGGCGCAGTGGCCGCCTTCCTGGTGGTCGTCGCAGTCGGCCTGCAGATCGGTGCCCGCCGGCTGCGGCTGGAGCTGCGCGCCGCTGAGGAGGAGCTGCACGACCGCGCGACGGGGCTGCTGCCGCGCAGCGCGGTGCGCGTGCGACTCGGCGCCGAGCTCGCGTGGGCCGGCACCACCGGGACCCCGGTCGCCGTCGCCGCGCTCAGGATCCGCGGTTCACGCTTCACGCACGCCGCGCGCGTGCTGCGCGGCGCCATGCGCGAGGAGGAGAGCGCCTTCCTGCTGGGCGACCAGCGCGTCGCGGTCGAGCTGTGGGGCGTCGAGGCGGAGGAGGCCGCGATCGCGACGCGCCGGCTCGGCGACCAGCTCGCGCGTGCCGGACACCCCGTCGTGGATGCCGGGATCGCCTGCGCCCCTCGCGACGGCGCCGACGTGGAGTCGCTCCTGGCTGCCGCGCAGCGCGACCTTCGTCCCGTCGACGATCCGCGCCCGCCCGGAAGCGCCGACGGTGCCGCGGGCCGCGCCGGCGGCGCCACCGGGCACGCCCTGCGCCTCGCGCTCGGGATCCTGCCGTGGTTCGCGGCGGCTGCGTTGCTGCTCCTGGTGACCTGGCGACTCGTCCCGCGGGCGATCGAACCTGCCATCTCGGAGGGGTCGCGCAGCGGAGGCGAGCTGGCGCTGGCGCTCATCGCCGGCATCGGTATCCCGCTCGGCGCAGCACTCGTGCACGCCACGTGCTGGAACCTCGGCGGCGGCACGGCACCCTCGTCACGCCCGCTCGCCCGCGTCGGCGTCCGTCTGCAGCTCGCGATCGCCGCCATCGTGGGCGTGCCGCTCGCGTGGGGCATCTGCGCGCCGACGTGGCCGAGCGAGCTCGCGGACGGCTTCGGTGCATCACTCGCCGTGCTCGCGCTCGTCGTGCTCGCTTTCGTACCCGCCCGCCAGCTGGTCCACGTACCCGCGCCGCTGCTCGCGCTGGCACTCGTCGTCGGTGGAGTCGTCACATGGTTCGCGGTGGAGCAGGCGACCCTCCCAGTGGTCGCCAACGCCGGTCGCCTGCTCGCGGCAGCGGCACTCGGCGCACTGCTCGCCCAGCTCGTGGAGCGTGCATCCTGGATCGTCGTGCTCGGCGTGATGGCCGGCGCGATCGACGCGTGGAGCGTCTATGACGATTCCGGCGTCACCCGCCAGCTGCTCGACGAGGGCTCGGGCGCCGGCAGCCGCATCGTCGACCTGCTCGTGTTCACCGCGCCGAGCGTGGACGGCGCCCCGCTGTTCGGCATCGGCTTCACCGACCTGGCCTTCGTCGCGCTGTTCCTGACGTGGGCTCACGACTGGCGTCTCGACGTTCGCGTCGTCACGGCCGTGCTCATCGCCGGGGCCTGGACGGCGCTCCTGATCGGCGACCTCTCCGGCGAGGTCGTGCCGATGCTGCCGTGCTTCGCCATCGGGATCGTGCTCGTGGTCGTCACGCGATCGATCGCGCTGCGATCGCGGGTCGCGGCCTGGCGCGACGGGCCGGGCGGCGACCAAGCCGTCGGCTAGGCTCACACGCATGAGCAACGACAAGGATCGCGCAGGCAACCTCGGCGTCACCGTCACGCCCGAGAACGACTTCGCCCAGTGGTACCAGGACATCGTCAAGAAGGCCGAGCTCGCCGAGAACGGGCCCGTGCGTGGGACGATGGTCATCCGCCCCTACGCGTACCGGATCTGGGAGCTCATGCAGCGGTCCCTGGACGACATGTTCAAGGAGACCGGGCACGAGAACGCGTACTTCCCGCTGCTCATCCCCGAGAGCTACATCACCCGCGAGGCCGAGCACATCGAAGGCTTCGCCCCGGAGCTGTGGACGGTCACCCACGGCGGCGGCAAGGAGCTCGAGGAGCGCGCCGTCGTGCGTCCCACGAGCGAGACCGTCATCGGCGAGATGATGAGCAAGTGGGTCCAGTCCCACCGCGACCTGCCGCTGCTGCTCAACCAGTGGGCGAACGTGATGCGCTGGGAGAAGCGCCCGCGCCTGTTCCTGCGCACGAGCGAGTTCCTCTGGCAGGAGGGCCACACCGCACATGCCGACCTCGAGGATGCGATGGAGGAGACCCTCCGCATGCTCGACGTGTACGAGACATTCTGCGTCCGCGACGTGGCACTTCCGGTCGTGAAGGGCGAGAAGGTCCCGTCCGAACGCTTCCCGGGCGCCGACAACACCTTCACCGTCGAGGGCATGATGCGCGACGGCAAGGCGCTGCAGTGCGGCACGTCGCACTACCTCGGTACGAAGTTCGCGGAGGCCTTCGACATCCGCTTCCAGAACAAGGACAACGCCTCGACGCTGTGTCACACGACCAGCTGGGGCATGACCACGCGCATGATCGGCGCGATGATCATGGCGCACGGCGATGAGAAGGGGCTCGTCGTGCCCCCGCGCGTCGCGCCGCACCAGGTCGTGTTCATCCCGATGCGCTGGGACAAGGAGCCGCACGTGCTCGACGAGGCCGAGCGCCTCGCGAAGGAGCTGCGCCTCGCGGGCGTGCGCGCGCACGTGGACAAGCGCGACCAGCGCCCCGGCTTCAAGCACAACGACTGGGAGCTCAAGGGCGCGCCGCTGCGCGTCGAGCTCGGCCCGCGCGACCTCGCCGAGGGCAACGTCGTCGTGGGGCAGCGCCTCTTCCAGGAGGAGAAGGAGACGGTCGCCGTCGGCGACCTGGTGGCCGACATCCCGGCGCGGCTCGAGCGCTACCATGGCCTGCTGCTGGAGCGGGCCACGGCGTTCCGCGAGGCGAACACGACGCAGGTCGACAGCTGGGACGAGTTCGTCGAGCAGGTGAAGACCGGCTGGGCGAGCGTCTTCTACGACGGCACCGTCGAGACCGAGCAGAAGATCAAGGAAGCCACGAGCGCGACGCCGCGCTGCATCCCGTCCGACTTCCCGGAAGCGACGGGCACCTGCTTCGTGACCGGTGAGCCGAGCGCCTTCGGCAAGCGCGTCATCTTCGGGCGCGCGTACTAGGCAGGCAGCACGTGGCACGCACCGACGTGGAGATCCGGTCACTCATCACGGCCACCGACATCGACACGCTGCCGGACACCTCGGTGATCGAGGACCGGGGCGAGTACGTCGTCATCCGGTCGCCCTCGAACCCCTCCCACTACTGGGGCAACTTCCTGGTGTGGCGCAGCCCGCCGGTCTCGGGCGACCGTGAGCGGTGGGAGGCGGCGTTCGAGGCGGAGTTCGGCGTCGAGCGCGAATCCACGCACGTCGCCTTCAGCTGGGACGTGCCGGGCGGTGGACCACCGGGTGAGGTGGAGCAGTTCGTCGAGGCGGGCTACGAGGCCGATGGCGACGTCGGGCTGATCGCCACGCCGGCGGAGCTCACGCCGCATCCCCGCGCGGCAACCGACGTCACGATCGAGCTGCTCGACCCAGAGGGTGACGAGCAGGGATGGCTCGATGCCATCGAGCTGCAGGTCGAGAACCGCGACGCGGGCCACGACGAGACATTCCATCGGCGGTTCGTCGAGCGGCGCATGGCAGATCGCCGCGAGCGATTCCTGCACGGCGACGGCGGATGGTTCCTCGCGCGCACGCGCGAGGGCGACGTGGCCGCGAGTTGTGGCGTCATCGTCACGCAGGGACGTGCGCGCTTCCAGGCAGTGGACACGCTCGAGCGTTTCCGCCGGCGCGGCATCGCCAGCCGTCTCGTGCACGACGTCGGCCGCGCCGCGATCGACCGGTTCGGTGCGGAGACACTCGTGATCGTCGCCGAGGCCGGGTATCACGCCCTGCCGCTCTACGAGTCGCTCGGTTTCGTGCAGCGCGAGCACGGCTTCGGCCTCTGCTGGTGGCCGGGATCTGAGCACGCCGGTCGACATCCGCGCTTCGAGCCGTCGAGCGACCAGTAGCGCGATCGGGCCGTGGCCGGCCGCGGCCGCCTTCGGCAGTCCCGTGGCCTCCGGCGGCCAACGACCCGGTGAAGCTGCCGCGTGGCGAGACGCCTGACCGGATGTATGGGTGACACCTGTCGCAGCGAGCCTGGAGGGGCGAGCCGCGAAGACCTCGGGAGGGTCGTCACCCATGTCAGTCAACATCGCAACTTCATCCCCCGCGCAGAGCACCTGGCTCCAGCGACTCACGGGCACGGAGCCGAAGACCGTCATCCACGAGACGTCTCGGACCGAGGTGACGAGCGTCCCGGGCGGGCAGTTCAACTTCCGCACCGCGCTGCGAAACGGCGGCATCGGTGCCGCCATCGCCGGTGCCCTCGGTGGCGTCTCGCTGCTTGGCAAGGTCGCGCTGCCGGTGATCGGCAAGGTCGTCTCGCTCGGCGGGCTCGCCAAGCTGGCAGGCGTCGGTGGGGCGATCGGCCTCGCCACCGCAGCGCTGCCGATCATCGCCCCCAAGATCAAGGAGAGCCCCGCCGCGAAGGCCGCCGTCACCGGCGCCGCGATCGGCGCAGCTGCCGGACTGGTCCTGCCGCTCATGCCGATGCCACTCGGCGCGGCCATCGGCGCGGGCGTGGGGCTGCTCATCCATCACCGCCGCAATCGGCCGGCACCGGACTACGCGCAGTACCCGGGCTACCAGGCATATCCTGGCTACCACCCGCTCGGAATCGGCGACGGCCCCGTCCCCAGTGGCCTCGTACCGGTGACCCCCAACTACGGCATGTACGGCGGCACGGCCATGAACCCGTACGCCATGGGCATGCAGGGATACCCGGTGCCCGGTACGGTCCAGGGTATGCCCGGTTACGGCGCCCAGGCGGGCTACGGCCTGCCCGCCGGCTACGGGATGCAGGGTGGCTACGGGATGCAGGGTGGCTACGGCATGTCGCTGCCGGCCCAGGCGCAGGGCGTGGCGCAGCCCGTCGGCACCGCACCCGCGTCGACCGCTCCGGTCGCGGCGCGCCGCCCGGCGACCTCCGCGTCGCCCAAGTACAAGGGCGCCAAGACCTTCACCGACAGTCGCGGCAACCTGCGGCAGCTCGGAACCGGCACGATCCTGCGCGCCGGCAAGGGCGCAGCCGCCGCAACCGCGGGCACGGGCATCGGTTCGGTGCCGGCAGGTACCGGTGCGCCGGTGGGCCTCTCGATGCCGCAGCTCGGTGCGTCGCCCCAGGCCTTCGCGGCGATGGCCCGGCAGGGGCAGCCGCTCGCGGGTCCGATCTCCCCGGGCAGCGTCATGCCCGGCGTCGCCCCGGCGCTCGCGGGCGTGCAGGCCGGCACCGTTCCCGGCATGCCGACCGCCTGATCCACGCGCGGCGGCGCGCTCGCGCGCACGTCGCTGCAGCGGCTCCCGCGCGCACGCGCGCGAGCGACAACACATGTGCTCCTCCCGAGCAGCTCACACGGGGTGCCGCCTTCGCGCGGCGCCCCTTGTGCGTGGCTGGACGCCTGCTAGCGTGACGCCCATGGTTCGCCGCGTCACCATCGTCCTGTTCGTGCTCGCCATGGCGCTCGGCGCCACGGGGTGCGGGGGCGGCTCGGGCGACTCGGATGCGGAGCGGCCACTCTCCAAGCGCGAGTACATCGATCGCGCCAACACGCTGCAGGCCGAGGCGGCGAAGGTCTTCGCCACCCTCGACGGCGCCGCGGCGCCGGCAACCCCGGCGGCCGCCACCACGCACCTGGCCGCGCTCGATCGACTGATCGACGGGTTCGGAAAGCTGCGCCCACCGCGCGACTGGCGTGACGAGCACGCCACGCTTGTGGGCTCGCTCCGCACCATGCGCGAATCGATGTCCACCATCTCACGCGCGAGCGCCTCGAGCGCCGCGATCGTCCAGACACAACTGGCTCGGTATCGGGCGGCGCAGCGCGACTTCGAACGGGCCGTGCGGGACATCAACTCGAGCCGATGACCCGCGGCGGGAGTGGGCGGATGCGGCCGCGCCACGGCCTCGGAGGGGTGGCCGAACGGGGCCACGAGCCGGACCGAACGCGTCGGTGCATGGGGACACGTCGAGGCCCCTACGCGCAAAATACCGGTTTTTTCAGGGATGTTGCGCCACGCGCATAGGCCATGGCGTGGCCTCTTTCGGCCAAACCGAGTCCCTTCCTGCAACGGGCAAAGGAGGCCAAGCGAAAGACCGGTGACGTCAGGGTTGGGCATACAGCCTGAACCTGGCTCCCCAGCACGGCACCTCGGGAGGGTGACAGGACATGACCACGATCTCGCAGATCATCGGCCAGGCGAACTACAACGCCGGATCGGTCGCAGCAGCAGGCGGCGACACGAATCCGACGTCGGGTTCCCGACAGAATGATGGATACAGCAGCTTCACGGGCTCGATCCTTCGCAACACGGCGATCGGCGCCGCCGCAGGTGCGGTGATCGGTCTGCCGACCGGCATCGGCCTGCCCATCGGCGCGGGTATCGGCGCCGCGGTTGGCGCAGGTTCGGCGCTCATCCGCCACCCGAAGGTGGCCGGTGCGGTCGGCGACGGCATGAAGGGCATGATGGCCGGAGCGGCCGGTGGCGCCCTCGTCGGCACCATCACCCCCTTCGGACCGGTCGGCGGCGCGGTTGCCGGCGCGGCGGGCGGTTTCCTCACCGGCACGGTGAGCGGACTGCTCAAGAACGTGGCCGGCGGTCGCTTCTCCATCGAGAAGGAGACGAGCGTCTGGGGTCGCATCACCAAGGGCTTCGCCATGGGCGCCGTCAGCGGTGCCGCGGTCGGCGCCGGTGCAGGCCTCCTGTTCGGCGGCATCGGCGCACTCCCCGGAGCACTCTGGGGCGCAGCGATCGGCGGCGTCGGCGGCGCGATCTACGGCGGCACGACCGGCATCACGGATGCGGCGACCGGCGCCAAGGGCGTCAGCTTCCTCGGAGGCGGCAAGGGCATCAGCCTGCCGCACCTCGGATTCGGCAGCAAGGGCACGAGCAAGGGCGACGATCCGGGCCAGGTGTACCAGGGCAACCCCGGGCAGAGCGTCACGCAGTGCCCGCCCAACGCGGCCTGATCCACGCGCCAGCAGCACCACCCACGTCCCGTACGCACGTGCGCGCGGCGTGATCCCGAAGCCGTCGCGCGGCGGGCGCCCCGAGGAGCGAGACCTCGAGGAGCGGCCATGCCGCGCAGACACCACAGTACCCCCCGGCGAGCGCCCCAGGCTCGGCGGGGGGTGCCGTTTCTTCCGGGGGGAGGGGCGAGCCGACGGCCGCCGTCCCTGACCCCGGGTCCCTGGCCCCTCCGTCCCGCCCCGGGCCCGGAGCGCGGCACACCACTGTCGCTATGCGACACCCATGTACCGCGCTCGGTCGGGCGCGCACCGTCAGGCCGGCCGCCGCCCCCGGCACCCGTGTGTCCGGACCCCCATGCAGGAGCGCGGCACACCACTGTCGCTATGCGACACCCCTGTACCGCGCTCGGTCGGGCGCGCACGACTGACGCGCACGGCGTGGCGCGCCGATCAGGCGTCGCGCATGTCGATGGTCGCGTTGAAGGCGCGGAGCCGCCAGCCGTGGGGGCTCCGGGTGAGGTGGGTCATGGACGCGTGGCCGATACCCGTGAAGCGCCAGCGGTGCGAGTGGTCGATCTCCAGCAGCGAGAGCACCATCGCCCTGAGGGTCCCGCCGTGCGTCACGGCGATCACCGAGCCGGCGTCCTCGATCGCGTCGAGCCGGGCCACGGCTCGGTCGCACCGGATCTCGTGCTCCTCGTACGTCTCCCCACCCTCCCAGCCGCGCTGGCCCTGGAAGTAGCGCTCGAGCGACGGCGCATCGCGCGCGGCGATCTCGTCGCGGGTGCTCCCCGACCAGGTCCCGACGTCGATCTCGCGCAGGTCGCGGTCGAGCTCGATCTCGAGCCCGAAGCGGGCGGCGATCGGCTTGGCGGTCTCGTGGGCGCGCACCAGGTCGCTCGCGAACACGTGCGTGACGTCGGTCTCGGGGAAGTGCTCGCCGAGCAGGCGCGCCTGCCCGCGGCCCAGCTCGGACAGCGGCGGGTCGGCCTGACCCTGCCAGCGCCCTGCGGCGTTCCACGTGCTCTGGGCGTGTCGGACGAGGTAGAGGTCGGTCGGTGGCATCGCGCGTGACTGTACCGACGGGTCCGGTCGACGGTGCGGCGTCTAGGATCAGCACATGGATCTCCAGCTTCAGGGTCACGTCGTCCTCGTCACCGGCGGCAGCAAGGGCATCGGCCTCGCTGCCGCGAAGATGTTCGCGGCGGAGGGCGCGCACGTCGCGATCGTCGCGCGCAACCGCGACGACCTCGAGTCGGCCGGCCGCGAGATCACGGAAGCGGGCCAGCGCGCCCGCGTGCCGGGCACCGTCGCGGCGCTCACGGGCGACCTGTCCGCGCCGGATGTTCCCTCGCGCGTCGTGCGCGAGGTCGAGGACTCGCTCGGACCCATCGACGTGCTCGTCAACAACGTCGGCCGCGCCTACCAGGCGACGTTCGAAGAGGTGACGGACGAGCAGTGGGACGAGCTGTGGCAGCTCAATGTGATGTCGTACGTACGCATGACGCGAGCGGTGGTTCCGTCGATGCGCGCGCGCAGCACCGGCGCGATCGTCCACGTCTCGTCGACCGCGGGCAAGCGCCCGAGCGTCGGCATGGCGAACTATTCGGTGACCAAGGCCGCCGTGCAGTCGCTGGCCCGGCTCGTCGCCGACACCTATGCCGTCGACGGGATCCGGTCGCTGTCGATATGCCCGGGGCCGACGACGAGCGAGGCGTGGATGGACGAGGGCGGCCTCGCCGACCAGGTCGGTACGGCCAAGGGGATCACGCGCGAACAGGCGCTCGCCGCGACGGGCAAGGGCCGGCCGATGGGCCGGATGGCCACCCCGGAGGAGATCGCCTCGGCGATCGTGTTCGCGGCGTCGCCGCGCGCGTCGTACGTGACGGGCGCCGCGTGGAGCGTGGACGGTGGTACCGTCCCCGTCATCATCTGACCATGCCACCAGCCGGGGTCCACATGGGTGTCACGACCACAGCCACCGCCACGTTCGTCATCGATTCGTGGGAGGAGCGCGACGCGCGTACCCACGGGGGCGCGGCAGTGGGGCGGGCCGAACTCGCCAAGACCTTCTCGGGTGACATCGTCGGCACGAGCCGTGTCGACATGCTCGGGGTCACCGCCGAGGACGAGCAGTCGCGCGCGTACGTCGCGCTCGAGGAGTTCGACGTCGCAGTCGACGGGCGCGCCGGCACGTTCGTGCTCGTCCACCACGGCATCATGGGCGGCACCAACGATGGCGGCAGCTGGACGATCGCGCCTGGTTCGGGCTCGGGTGAGCTGTCGGGGATCTCCGGTACCGCGCAGCTCGTGCGCCACGACGACGGCTCCCACGAACTGGTGCTCGAGTACTCGCTCGGCCCCGAGGCCTGAGCGGGCATGTCAGTCGCCGTTGAGCCCCTCGTCATCGACGTCGCGACGATCGACTCCTGGCACGCAGCGCCGGCAGGGGCGAGCCCCGTGGTCCTCGTCGAGCCGCTCTACGGGAGCGTGGCGGTGGGCCTGGCGCTGGACGCAGGCTGGGGATCGGTCGAACTCGCGCCCGGGCTGGAATCGGCTGCGCCGATCCCGCTCGTGTCGTTCGAGGTCCCCGCGCCAGCGGTCGAAGGTGACGCAGACCGGCGATGCCGGGTGCGATCCACCGACCTGCACGCGGCCGCACGCTGCGTCGAGGGTGCAGGGGCGGTGCTCGTCGGGAGCATCGCCAACGCCCGTCCGCTCGCCTCGCGCCTGGCGACCCTGCTCGAGGCCTGCGAGCGCGTGACCTTCCTGCTGGCGCCGAGCGGCGACACCACGCTCACGAGCGACGCGGCCTGGGCGAGCGGGGTCCTCATCAGGATCCTGCTGGAGGAGCTCGAGCGCGCGTCCGCCCTGACCGACGCCGCCGGCATCGCGGTGACCCTGGCTCAGGGCGCCGAGGATCCCGCCGCGCAGCTCACGGCCGGCACCCGGTGGACGCGGCACCTCGAGGGCGGCGGCAACGCCGACGACCTGCGCGTGGCCGGCTCGGTCGACACCATCGGCGCCGTGCCTCGGCTTCACGTCGAGGGCGACGCCCTCGTCGCCAGGGCCTGACCAGCCCTACTCCGGCAGCTGGTCCTCGGGCGCGTCGAAGCTGAGGCGGGGGAGGAGGTCGCCGTAGGCGGCCTTGGCGCCGCGGGCGAACTGCTTGCGATAGGCAGCGCGTGCCGGTGGCTCGAGCGTGGCGGCGAAGTGCCGGTACATGTCGTCGAGGAGTTCCTCGACCGCCTCGGCGAGCTCGTCGTGCTCGCTGTACTCGTCGAGCGCCTCGCGGGCGTCGGGCTGGGCGTGGTAGCGCTCGAGGGCGCCGCGCGCGCTTGTGACGAGGTCGCCGTGGTCCATCGCGAAGATCGTGAGCTGACGCTCGACGACCTCCTGGAAGTTCCGACGACGGAAGGGCCACATGCGCTTCGTCTACCCACGCGCTCACGGGGGAGAACCGTGGATGGAGGTTGGGCCGAGGATCGAACCACATATAGCGCTCAAGTAAGTCTGCAAGTGAACCGATGCATCGAGCGCCGAGGGCAGCTCCACGCCACCGGCACCGAGGCAGGACGCCCAACCGTCCAGGGGGACACATGCGGTACATGCAGGTGATCGAGGCACAGGACGTGCACGAGGCACGCAATGCGTACATCGAGCTGCTCAATCGGCGCAACGTCGCGCTGCAGCCGTCGATGTCCATCTACGTCGAGACGGTGCACCGCGCTCGGCAGCAGCACGGCTCGTGGCTCTGCTACATCGCACATGCGATGCAGACCGCTGCCTGACGCGCCGCCAACACGATTTTCGACGACGGGGGTCCTGCGGGGCCCCCGTCGCATCTTCGGGGAACGCTGCTACCATCGCAGGCATGACGGTTTCCACGACGCCGGCCGCAGCCGCGACGACCCGCAAGAACGAGCGCTTCAAGATCGAGGGCGGCAATCCGATCGCGGGCACCATGCGTGCCGCCGCGAACAAGAACGCCGCGCTGCCGATCGTCGCCGCGTGCCTGCTCGCGACCGAGCCGGTCGTGCTGCACGACGTCCCCGACATCGTCGACGTGGTCCTGCTCATCGAGCTGCTGGACCAGGCCGGGTGCACGGTGGAGCGGCTCAGCTCCAACTCGTGGCGCATCGATGCCTCCGGAGGCGTCGATCCGACCCACCTCGATCCGGTCCTATGCGAGCGCATCCGCGGCTCGCTCCTCCTGGCCGGTCCGCTCGTTGCGCGCCACGGCGAGGTCTGGATCCCCGTGCCGGGCGGCGACACGATCGGCCGCAGGCGCGTCGACACCCACGTGATCGCCCTCGAGTCGCTCGGCGCCGAGTTCACCTGGGACGAGGGCTACCGCTTCGAGGCCAAGGACGGGCTCGTCGGCGGGCACATGTTCCTCGACGAGCCCAGCGTGACCGGCACCGAGAATGCGGTGATGGCAGCATCGCTCGCGCGCGGCACGACGGTCATCGAGAACGCGGCGTGCGAGCCGCACGTGCAGGACCTCTGCCGATTCCTCGTCGCCATGGGCGCCAAGATCGAGGGCATCGGCTCGAACATCCTCACCATCCACGGCCAGTCCAAGCTGGGTGGGTGCGAGTACACGATCCAGCCCGACCACATCGAGGTCGGCTCCTTCGTCGGCCTCGCGGCGGTCACTGGCGGCGAGCTGATCATCGAGAACGCCGGCGACCTCGCGCAGCTGCGCCCGATGCTGCTCGGCTTCGGCAAGCTCGGCGTCGAGATGGAGCTCGAGGGCACGACCCTGCGCGTCCCGCCGGAGCAGCGCCTGCACGTCAAGGACGACCTCGGCGGGCACATCACCAAGCTCGAGGACGGCCCCTGGCCGAACTTCCCGGCTGACCTCACGTCGACGGCGGTCGCCATTGCCACGCAGGCGACCGGCACGATCATGATCTTCGAGAAGATGTTCGAGACACGCCTCGTCTTCACCGACAAGCTCGTGATGATGGGCGCACGCATCGTGCTGTGTGATCCGCACCGCGCCGTGATCTCGGGCCCCGCCCGCCTCAAGGGCATGAAGATGGACAGCCCCGACATCCGGGCCGGCATGTCACTGCTCACCGCGGCGCTCGCCGCCGATGGTCCGAGCGTGATCCAGAACGTGCACCAGATCGATCGCGGCTACGAGCGCATCGACGAGCGGCTCCGCGCGCTCGGAGCGGACATCGAGCGCGTCGTCGGATGACCCTCCGGGTCGAGGCTGTTGACCTCGGCGATGACGCGGCACTCGGAGAGCTCCTCGATCTCGCGTCTTCGGTCGGGACCCCGCGGGCTCCCACTGCGCAGCGCTATCGTGACCGCATCGTCGGCTCGGTCCACGCGACCTGCGTTCGTGCGCGCGAGGGCGACGCGACGGTCGCGGCGGCGTTCGGCACGATCATGCCGATGATCGCCATGGACCAGGTCCAGGTGAACGCGTTCTGCCGCCCCGGTGAGCAGCACGCCTTCGACGCGGTGCTGACCGCGATCGACGCGTGGGCCGCCCCGCTGGGCGCGATCGCCGCGACCGCGCACGTGAGCGACCCGACCCCGGAGGAGACGGCGGCCTGGGATCAGACGACATACGCGCAGGTCGGGAGCCGGGACCGGCTCCGACGAGGCGTCACGCCGGCAGATGCGCAGCTCCCCGAGCAGCTGCCGGACGGCATCGCGGTGGTCGCGCTCGCGTCGCGACCCGACCTCGAACCTGCCGCCGACGCGCTCTGGCGCGCCGGGATCGCCGACATCCCGAGCGCGCTCGACTTCACGCCGGGTGACGAGCTGACCATCCGTGAGGAGCTCGAGCTGGGCGCGCGCGATCCGTTCCCCGCCTCGCTGCTGATCGCGGTCGACCCGACTGGAGCCGTCGCCGGGGTCGCCTACCTCGCATCCGCGCCCGGCGATCCCACGCGCGCCGGCCACCGGCTCACGGCAGTCGCCCCGGCGTGGCGCGGTCGCGGCCTCGCCCGCGGGCTCAAGGTCGAGCTGATCCGCTGGGCCGCGACCCACGGGGTCACCGTGCTGGAAGCGAGCAACGACGAGCACAACGTCGCGATGCGGCGCGTCAACGAGCGCCTCGGCTACGAGCTGGACCACCAGATCGTGCTGTACCGGCGCGCCATCGGCGGCGGCTGAGCGTTCGCCACGCGTGCTTTCTGCACGGGCCGGGGACCACAACCTGATGATCGTCGTCCCACAGGTCGCGTTCCATGCCACGGAGGTGGCGATGGGCGAGGAGCTCCCGCCCGTACGGATCGTGCGCGAGCTGGTGGCCGCCGGGGCGCGCGAGGTTGCACTGCTCGACCTGGACGGGACCCTCGCGAGCGACGTGCTGCCCCAGTGGACCGAGGCGATCGTCGCGGTCGCGGGCACTCCGCTGCGGTTCGACGGGCGCCTGCACGAGGGTTCACGGATCGAACGCATCGCCCGCGCCGGATTCGCGGCGGTCGTCGTCGACCAGACCGCCGTGTTCGATCCGCTCGTGCTGCGCTGGGCGCTCGACATGTTCGGGGACCGGCTCCTGGTCGAGGTCCAGGTGGATGGCGACTACGTGTTCGACGCGCCGCCCGCCGCGTTCGGCCGAGAGCTGGTCGACGTGCTCGGCGACCTGCACTTCCAGGGAGTGCGCCGCCTGCTCTACCGCGACGTCACCGGCACGGAGGTCCAGCTGGGTCGCCTCCTGCAGCTGAGCGATCGGCTCCCCGGCATGCGGTTCACCTACCACGGCGCTGTGCGCGGCCTCGGTGACGTCGAGGAGCTCGCCGCCCTCGGCCACCTCATCGATGCGGTGCACGTCGATTCGCGGCTCGTCGACGACGGTTCCGTCGACCTGGTCGCCGCGAACCGCATCGCCGCAGCCGTGCCCGACTGATGTCAGTCGGACGCGGCAGCAGCGGCGGCTGACGTCAGTCGCGCGGCGTCTGTTCCGTCGAGGTCACCCGGGCGGGCGGTGTCCACCGCGAGATCGACGTGTCGGTTGTGCCGTAGTCGAACCGGGTCCCGAGCAGGTTCGCCGTGCGCTCGTCGAAGTAGAGCAGGTAGCGGTGGTCGGTGCCGTCGTCGTACTGCGCGGGCTGTGCGATGGGGAACGCGATTGCCAGGGTCGGTGTCCCGTCGGCGAGCCGCACGTCACGGTCGACCGTCGCACCGCTCGCTTCTGCGAGGTCGCTCAGGAGCGTGAAGGTCGCCCGTCGCGCCGCGGGTGACATCGGTGCTTCGGTGAGCAGTTGCACGGCGAGGGCGACGGTTGCTTCCCGGTCGGAGTTGAACACCGCAGCGGCCTTGCCGGCCTTGGCCTTGGCGACCTCGGCGGCATTCATGTCCATGGCCTGGCGTCGCAGGAGCGCTCCCAGTTCCTTCGCGTCCTCGGGCAGGTTCGCCACATCGGCGAGCGGGATCGCGCGGTCCCAGTGGAAGTCCGAGCCCGGAAGCATCATGGCCGGGGTGTCACCGGGCTTCCGTGCGACGTCGGCGGAGATGGTGGGCGCGGATTCCACTTCGATCCAGGTGGTCGCGGGGTCGAACAGGAGCGGCTGGACCTTCGGGGTCTCGCCGCGCTCGTCGGTCTCGACCTGCTCGTCGGTGAGGGGCTCCCCCGCCGGCTTGGTCACGCCAGCCGGTCCCAGGGGCGCCGCACCGGCGAGCGTCGCGCCGGGCGGGATCGTGGATCGCGCCTCGGCCGCGGTCCGCGCTTCGCGGACCAGTCCGCCGTACTCCAGCTCGGTGTCGCCGAAGGCCACGAACAGCGCGTCGACCTCGACGGGTGCACCCGCCGGCGGTGCCTCGATGATCGAGCCCACCGGGTGCCCGAGCCCGATCGGGGCGTACGGCGAGGACCAGCACGCAGGGATGGCGGAGCCCGCGGGGAGCGTCGTGGGTGTCGGGTCCATGTCCGGCACCGCGCCCGGCTTCACCCGTTCGAACGACTGGCAGGTCTGGGCCGGGACGAAGTAGCGCGTCCCGGCTGCCCGGAAGAGCGGCTCGCGGGAGATCCGGGTGCGCCCCGTGCCATCGAGGTCGATCCACTGCTCGGTGATGACACGCTGGCGGCCGAACACGAGCTCATCAGAAGAGCGCGTGTAGTGGAACTCGCCCGCGCGGAGCGGGTGCCACCCATCGCCGCCATCGGCCACGGTCGTGCCTGCGACCTGGAGCGCTTCCGCAGCCGCCACGTCGGGACCGAGCGCCATGCGGTTCGGGTTGGTACCGGAGGGGTCGGCCCCGGGTGCGAGCAGTGCGACGCCGGTCGCCAGTGCGGCGACGCCGGCGATCAGCGCAGGCCGCAGGATCCCGACGCGTCGGCGCGCAGTGCGCCCCGGGGCCGACACGCGGGCGTCGCGGATGGCGCCGTCGGCGATCCGCGCCGCGATGCGTTCGGTGGTGGCAACGTCCGGATCGGGCAGTGCCGCGCGGATCGCGTCTGCGGCCGGGTCGGGCGAGCTGTGTGGCGTGTGGGACTGGTTCATGTCAGGTCTCCGTGGGTCGGCGGGGTCAGCCGTTGGTGTGGGCGGGAAAGGATTCGAGGACTGTCGCGAGGCGCGCGCGGGCGCGGTGGAGGCGCACTTTCGCGGTGCCGGCCGAGGTGCCGAGCACGCGGCCGAGCTCCTCGGGTGTCAGGTCGCCGCTGGCCTGGGTGACGAGCAGCAGGCGATCTCGCTCGGTGAGCTGCTCGAGGGCGACGCGCAGCGCGCCCGAGTCGACCCGCGAGATGACCGCATCGGCATGGTCGTGGGTGACCGACGATCCCCGACCGCGCGTGTGGACGCGGTCGAGGATCGCCGCCACGCGCCGGTCGGCTCGCCACCGGCGCCGCACCTGGTTGACCGCGATGCCGAGCAGCCAGGCCTGGACCGAGCCGCGCCCCGGGTCGAAGCTGCCGGCGGTGCGGAACGCGGCCAGGAAGGTCTCCGCGGTCGCGTCCTCGGCATCGTGTGCGCCGAGCTGCGAGGCGCACACCCGGTGGACGGTGGCGACGTGGCTGCGCCACAGTCGCTCCTGCGCGGGCACGTCACCCGCGGCGGCCAGTCGGACGAGGGCGGCGTCGTCGTGGTCGTCGCGCCACTGCAGCACGGGCGGGTCGAATCGTGTGGTCATCAGGTGCGTCATGCCCCGTATTGCCACGTTCCGCCCGCTCGGTTACACGACCGCGATCGACTAGGATCGCGACGATGTCCCCGACCAGCACCCTGGAGCCACGATGAGCCTCGCCGCCGAACGCCATGCAGTCGTCACCGACCGGGCACCACGCCCGCTCAACGGAGCGCCCTACTCGCAGGCCATCGCGACCCGCGGCCTCGTGTTCTGCTCCGGCCAGGTCCCGCTCGACCCGGAGACCCAGGCCCTCGTGGAGGGCGGGATCGCCGAGCAGACCGAGCGCGTCCTCGAGAACCTCAAGGGTGTGCTCGAGGCAGCCGGCTCCACCATGGCCGACGTCGTGAAGACCACCGTGTTCATGACCGACCTCGGCCAGTTCGCGGACATGAACACGGTGTACGCACGCTATTTCCCCAACGTGCCTCCGGCCCGCTCGACGTTCCAGGTCGCCGGGCTGCCGGCTGGCGCGAGCGTCGAGATCGAGTGCATCGCCGTCGGCGAGTGACCGACCTCGTCGGAACCGACCTGCTCGCGCGCGCCCCGCGCGTGCAGGCACTGCTCGAGCGCACCGCAGCCGCGGGCCTGTCGCTCGAGGGCGTGTGGCTGGTCGGCGGAGCCGTGCGCGACGCGATCATCGGGCGCCCGGCCGGGCCTGACCTGGACCTGGCGGTGGAGGGTGCAGGCATCGCATTCGCGCACCTGCTCGCGTCGGCGACGGGCGGCGAGGTCATTGCCGAGAACGCGCCCTTCGGGACCGCCACCGTGGCCGCGGAGCTCGGCGAGGCCGCCGGCCTCGTACGCATCGACGTTGCCACCTGCCGGACCGAGCGGTACGCGGAGCCCGGCGCGCTGCCGACCGTGCGGCCCGGCGCGTCGATCGCCGACGACCTCGCCCGGCGCGACGTCGCGATCAATGCGATCGCCATCGCGCTCTTCCCGGATGCGCAGGGCGTCCACGCCATCCTCGATCCGCATGACGGCATCGGCGACCTGGGCGAGCGGCGGCTCATGCGCGTGCTGCACGATGGTTCGTTCGCGGACGATCCCACCCGCATCTTCCGCGTCGCACGTTACGCGGGACGCCTCAACTTCCGCGTCGACGAGCACACGAGGTCGCTCGCCGTCGACGCCGTCAGGACAGGCGCGCTCGGCACGGTGAGCTCCGAGCGCGTGCGGGCCGAGCTCGAGCTCGTGCTGCGTGAACCAGCATGGGACGCACTCACGCTACTCGCGTCCTGGGGGGTCGTCGAACGGCTGGACCCGCGCCTCGAAGGCGCTTTCCGCGCACCGCTGCTGCTGCGGTCGCTCGACGAGGCGTGCGGCGACGATCCCGACCTGAACCAGCGAGCCTGGACGCTCCGCCTCGCGGCCCTCGCGCGGCCACTCGGCAGCGACGCCGCCGGCTGGATGGGCTGGCTCGGATTCCCGGGGGAGGTCGTGGGCGCGGTGGTCGACCACATCCGGGTCCTGGAGGCCGCGATCGACCGAGGCGCCCAGCTGCGTGAGCTGCCCAACTCCGGCCTGTACGTGGAGCTGGGCGAGGTCGTGGACGACTCGATCGCGCTCGCCGCGCTCGCCCTCGACGATGACCCGGAGCTGCTCGCCCGCCTCGTCGCGTTCGGCGACGCGCTCCGCGACACGCGGCTCACCGTTCGAGGCGACGACGTGATGGCCGCCGGCGTGCCCGCAGGCCCGCTCGTCGGCCGGATCCTCGGCGTGCTGTTCCTGCGATCGCTCGACGGTGAGCTGCGCGGCGAGGCGGACGAGCGGGCCGCACTCGCCGAGCTCGTCGCCGAGGCGCAGACACTGGTCACGGAAGAAAGCGACGCCACATGACGCTCGAGCAGCTGCAGGAGAACGTGCGGCTCGCCTCGTTCGGCATCCCGCTCGTGCTGATCGCCTTCGCGCTCCACGAGATGGCCCACGCCTACGCGGCCACGTGGTTCGGTGATCCGACCCCGGCGCGCCACGGCCGCCGGACCCTCAACCCGATCCGGCACCTGGACCCGATCGGCACCGTGATGATCGTCGTCAGCATGCTCCTGTTCGGCTTCCCGTTCGGCTTCGCGGTGACCCCCGTGGACGATTCGCAGATGCGCCGACCCCGCCTGCACGGCGGCCTGACGTCCTTCGCAGGTCCGCTCGTGAACATCATCCTCTGCGCGATCTCGTTCGTGCTGCTCACCGTCGCAGTCAATACCGTCTCGCCCGACGCGTTCCGCCTCGGCAGCTCGGAGACGCCGCTCGTCATCGAGGCCGCGTACTACTCGATGATCTTCAATGCCTTCCTCGCGGTGTTCAACCTGCTGCCGATCCCGCCGCTGGACGGCGGACGCATCGTCGGCGCCTTCATGCGGCCCGACCTCGCGCGCGAGTGGCGCAAAATCGACGAGTACGGCATGTTCATCATCCTCGGCCTGGCCCTGTTCGGTGGCCAGTCCTTCGGCGCCTTCCTGCGCTTCCTGAGCGACCAGCTGATCCGGCTCGTGGACCTGATCGCCGGCGCGAGCGGATTCGGGCTCCTCTGACATGTCCGTCGTGGACGAGGACGACCACTGGACCTGGACGGTCCCGGGGGCGCGCGCGGTCCTGACGTCGCGCGAAGGTGGCGTCAGCGCTGCACCCTTCGCCACCGCCAACGTCGGGCTGCACGTCGGTGACGCACCCGAGCGCGTGCTCGAGAACCGTGCGCGGGCCGCCGGCCTGCTCGAGCTGCGAGCTGGCGACGTGGCCGGAGTGACGCAGGTGCACGGCGTCGACGTCTGGCTCGACCTGGTCCGGACCGAAGTGCTCCCCCCCGACGTGCGATGGGACGCGGGCCCGTCGCCGATCGAGGCCGACGCCCTCGTGACGACGCGCCGAGGCGTTGCACTGGCCGTCGGTGTCGCCGACTGCATGCCCATCGCGATCGTCCTCGGGGAGGCGATCGCCGCCATCCACGCCGGCTGGCGATCGCTCGAGGGCGGGATCGTGGAAGCCACGCTCGCCGTGCTGCGACGGGCTGCCGGATCCAGCCTCGCCGTCGAGGGCGGAGCGCCGCGCGCGCTCATCGGACCCTGCATCTGCGCCGGGTGCATGGAAGTGGGCGAGGAGGTCGCCGCGCGCTTCGACCCTGCGGTCGTCCAGTGGCGCGCGGGCGACCCACGGCCCTTCCTCGACACGCGGGCGGACGCGGTCCGACGGCTCGAGGCCGCAGGCTGCATGGTCGACCACGTGGATGTCTGCACGGTCGAGGATCCGCGGTGTTTCTCGCACCGGGGCGACCACGGGCGAACGGGGCGCCAGGCGCTGCTCCTACGCAGGGTTCCATGAGTCAAGCTCGGGGCGGCGCCGGACGATGGTGGATCGTCATGGCCCTGTTCCGCAAGCACTCGTCCACACGCCCGACCGATGGCACGTCGACGCACGGCTACCACCTCGCCGCACTGCGACTCCAGCTGCTCGTGGCCATGGCCGCCTCCGACGGGCGCGTCCAGATGGCCGAGCTCGACGCCGCGGCGCGCGCGATCGACGCCGCCCGCGTCGACGAGCCCATGCGCGAGCGCCTCGACCAGCTGCTGCGCACCCTCGTCAACGCGCCACCGCGCATCGAGCAGATCGTCGGGCGCATCGCCGCGTGCCGGCCCTCCAAGCCGATCGCGCTCGCGCTGATCACGGAGATGACGGCACTCGCGCGTCTCGACGGGCATGTCGACGCCGCCGAGGAGCGCCTGCTCCGACTCGTGTGCGGCGCCCTGGGCCTGCCGCCCCGCACGCTGCGGCGACGGCGACCGGCGCCACTCACCGATCGCGAGCTCCAGATGCTCGACGACCTGCTCGCCAACGTCACGCCCGACGCGCTCGTCGCCTGACGGCTCGACTATCCTGCAGGACGTGGCAGCCGGAATCGACGCCGTGGTCCTGCGAACGCTTCGCTACGGCGAGGCGGACGTCATCGCGCACCTGCTCACCCGCACGGCCGGACGCCGCGGTGTGATCGTCAAGGGCGCGCGATCGCCACGCAGCCGCATCGGCGCGCGGCTCGAACCCTTCCTGGCCGTGTCGGTGCAGCTGATCGAGGGCCGGGGCGACCTGGCCGTCGTCCGCAGCGTCGACGTCACCGCCTCCCACGAGCACCTGCGCGGGGACTGGCGCGCCCAGCGCTCGGGCGCGGTCGCCCTCGACCTGGTCTCGAGGTTGACGGAGGAGCACCAGCCGAGCGAACAGGCCTACCACCTCGTGCGCAACTACTTGGCGGCGCTCGACACGGTCGCGGCGCGCACGGGGTTCGAGCCCGATGCCGCCGAGCAGCGCGGCGGCTCACTGCTCGCCGCCTTCGAGCTCAAGCTGCTGCACGTCAACGGCATGGCGCCCCAGCTCGGTCTGTGCGTGCGATGCGGCGAACCGGTCGACCAGCGGATCGCCTTCAGCGCCACGGATGGCGGCGTGGTCTGCAGCACCTGCCGCACCGCCGGGGACGCCCCGCTGACGGCCGCCGAGCACGCCCTCGCGGTGACGCTCATGCGCGATCCCCTCGCCGCCGTGGCCACCCGCGAGTCCGAGCTGCTCCCCACCCTGCGCGAGCTGCGGACCGTCGAGCAGCAGCTCGTCGCCGCGATGTCAGCAGAGCACGCAGGCGTCCGCCCCCGGCGCAGCTGACCAGGACACGACTTCGCCGCTGACGGGTACGGTCCACGCATGCCTGCCTTCCGATCCTGCACGTCCACCCGTATCCGCTCCGTGCTCGTGCTCGCCGCGGCGCTGCTCGTCATCGCCGGGTGTGGCTCCGGCGACGGGGGCGGCGATTCGGGCGGCAGCGACGGCGCCGGAACGCGATCCGGCTCCGACACGCCGAAGGCAGGCTCCAAGGGTGCGGTCGAGGGCAAGTCGCGCATCGACGTGTTCGCCGAGACCCCGCAGATCAAGGCATGCATGGAGGATGCCGGGTTCGTGCGGGATGCACCGACCACCGGGGGCGTCGCCGCCTGGCGCCACGACGACGGCAGCCGCGTGGTGATCGGGTCGGAGGAGGGCGTGACGACGGGCATCGCCGCCGAGATCGGCACCGCCGAGCGACCCGCCCGGATCGATGGTGTCCGCGTCATCGCCGCGAGCCCCACGCTCGAGCGCGCTGCGGCCGCCTGCCTCGACGCCTGACGATCCCGCTGATCCTCTAGGATCGCCCCACACGTGATGGTCGCGATCCGACTTCCGACGGGAAGCCCTCCGCGCGCGACCAGCATCCGAGGAGCACCGTCACCGCATGAGCACCGCCGACGCCACCGGCCGTCCCCTGTACCTGCAGGAGATGCTCGCCGGCCTCCAGAAGTTCTGGGCCGACTACGGCTGCGTGATCATGCAGCCGTACCACACGGAGGTCGGAGCGGGCACGTTCAATCCCGCGACGCTCCTTCGCAGCCTCGGCCCGAAGCCGTGGAAGACGGCCTACGTCGAGCCGTCGATCCGCCCCGCCGACGGACGCTACGGCGAGAACCCGTACCGCCTCCAGCACTACTTCCAGTACCAGGTCCTCATCAAGCCGAGCCCCGACGACATCCAGGAGGTCTACCTGGAGAGCCTCAAGTCGCTCGGCATCGACCCGCTCCAGCACGACATCCGATTCGTGGAGGACAACTGGGAGGGCCCGACGCTCGGCGCGTGGGGCACCGGCTGGGAGGTCTGGTGCGACGGCATGGAGATCACGCAGTTCACCTACTTCCAGCAGGCCGGCGGCATCGACCTCGACCCGATCAGCGTCGAGATCACCTACGGCGTCGAGCGCATCGCGATGTACCTGCAGGGCAAGAGCTCGGTGTTCGACATCGACTGGGCGCCGGGGTTCACCTATGGCGACGTGTACCAGGAGAACGAGCGGCAGTGGAGCAAGCACAACTTCGAGGTCGCCAGCGTCGAGCTGCAGCAACGCCACTTCGCCGAGTACGAAGTCGAGTGCCGACGTTGCCTCGAGGCTGACATCCCGATGGCCGCCTACGACTACGTGCTCAAGTGCAGCCACGCGTTCAACCTGCTCGACGCGCGCGGCGCGATCAGCGTGACCGACCG
>JAOPYU010000035.1 GCA_025964455.1 Thermoleophilia bacterium
GCCCGCGCCGCGCCGCTCCAGGAACCGCGCAACGCCCGAGCCCTCGCCATGCGGCGCCACCAGCTCAAGCAGCGTGCCGTGGCCGAGCGCACCGCCGCCAGCTGCGCCCGCCCACTCGAGCGACGCAGCCTCCACTCCCTGGTCGTCCACCACTGCGCGCAGCTCCAGGCGGGCGCCGAGCACGCGGGTCCAGTGGTCGATCGCCTCGTCCAGGTCCGCCACGGCGAGCGCCACGTGGTGGATGCCGACCACGCCGGGCACGCCCTCGAGCGGGCCCGTCTGGTCACTCACCCTCGACGTCCTCGGTGGGCGCCGCGGGCGTCTCCTCGCCGGCGCTCGTGTCGTAGGCGGCCAGCACCGTCGTGCGCTTCTCGGGCACGAGCGGGCCGGGCGACTTGTGCTCGACGCCGAGGATCTCCTCGACCTCGCGCTGGTCGAGCGTCTCCTTCTCGAGCAGCACCTGCGCGAGCGTCTCGAGCTGGTCACGACGCTCGGCGAGCATCGAACGGGCCTGCGCGAACGCGTGCTCGGCGAGCTCCAGCTGCTCCTTGTCGCGCAGCTCCTTGGTGCGCTCCGAGAGCGAGTAGTTGTTGGCCTTGAGGGCGAGCGAGTTGACGGTCTTGCCCATGCCCCAGTCGAACACCATGGCTCGGCTGATGCGGGTCACGGCCTCCAGGTCGCTCGCGGCGCCGTTCCAGATCCGTCCGTAGACGAGCTCCTCCGCGGCGCGGCCGCCGAGCGCGATGATCATCTGGTTGATGAGCTCCTCGCGGCTCTCGGTGTACTTGTCTTCTTCGGGCACGTGCAGCACGTAGCCAAGCGCCTGTCCGGTCGGGACGATCGTCACGCGGTGCACCGCGCGCGGCGGATCGACGAACGTCGACAGGATCGCGTGGCCAGCCTCGTGGTAGGCGACCGTCTCGCGCTCCTCGACCGTCATGACCTTGGCCTGCGCGATGCCGGCGACCACGCGGTCGAAGGCGTTCTGGAAGTCCTTCTGGATGATCTCCTCGCGCCCCGCACGACCCGCGTAGATCGCAGCCTCGTTGCAGATGTTGGCGAGGTCGGCGCCCGTGGCACCCGGTGTGCGGCGCGCCACCATCTCCAGGTCGAGGTCCTCCGCGAGCGGCTTGTCCTTGGTGTGGACCTGCAGGATCTCGAGGCGGCCCTTCACGTCCGGCGGCCCGACGTAGAGCTGGCGGTCGAAGCGTCCGGCTCGCAGCAGCGCAGGGTCGAGCGTGTCGAGGCGGTTGGTCGCACCGATGATCACGATCTGCTCGCCACTCGAGAAGCCGTCCATCTCGACCAGCAGCTGGTTGAGCGTCTGGTCCTTCTCGCGGCTGCCGCCGTCACCGCCGCCGCCACCGCGTGCGCCGCCGATCGCGTCGAGCTCGTCGATGAAGATGATCGCGGGCGCGTTCTTGCGCGCCTCGTCGAAGAGCTTGCGGATGCGCGCGGCACCCAGGCCCGCGAACATCTCGACGAACCCAGAGGCGCTCTGCGCGTAGAACATGGCGCCCGACTCGCCCGCGACGGCCTTGGCGAGCAGCGTCTTGCCCGTGCCGGGCGGGCCGTAGAGCATGACGCCCTTGGGCACCTTGGCGCCGAGCTTCTTGAACCGCTGGGGATCGCGCATGAACTCCACGACCTCCTCGAGCTCCTTGCGGAATTCGTCGACGCCGGCCACGTCCGCCCAGGTCACCTTGGAATTGGAGTCGGGGGTCTCGACTTTGGTCTGGGATCGCGGGATCATCCGCACCGTGACCCAGATCAGTGCCCCGAACAGGAACAGCATGAGCACGGGTGCCCATGCTGAGAGGAACGAGGGAACTCCGGCGAGGAAGTCGCGCAGCGCGTGCGCGAACGTAGCGAGGATGGCGTCCATGCCGGGGGCATCGGCAGCGGCCCGAGCGGCCTTGAGGCGCATCGCGCCGACGATTTTCGGCACGTCGGCACACGGGCGGAGCAGCGTCGGGGCTGCGTCGGGAGCGGTGGTGGAGGCGCGTCGGAGCGGTTGCAGTTTTCGGTGATTTCGGACTCAAGTCCGTGAGGTTTCGAGCCGATGGGGGTGGGGCAAGATCACATCTGAACCGATGAAAACCCGCGTGCACAGACGACGCGGAGCCACGTCGGAAGATTCGGAGGGGACCCGATGAGCCAGTCAGCAGAAGAGCGGCTCCGCGCGCTCGAGCAGCTCCGTGAGCAGCTCGCGCTCGGTGGACAGACGAGCGAGCTGGAAGCGCTCGACCAGGTGATCGCAGCCTCGCGCACGACCGTCGATGCCGGCGTCGGTTCCGCGACAGGTGGCGCGCGTCAGGTCGAGCCGACCGCATCCGCGGCCCGCAGCGGTGGCGCGAAGCCCAAGACGTACCTGAAGCTCAAGAAGAAGTACTACACGCCCGCCGAGGTGGCACGCCGCGTCGGCGTGAGCCGCCAGACGATCGTGAAGTGGATCGAGCGCGGCGAGCTGGAGGCCGAGCTCACGCCCGGTGGCCACCACCGCATTCCTGCGAGCGTGTTCCACCGGGAAGGGCGCGGCGAGGCCGTGCAGATGATCCCGGTCGAGGACGAGTAGCACCCGCTACGCCACCACACACATTGCGCCCAGCCCGCCCACAGCGGGGTGCGCGAATGCCATCAGGGGAGGGGAGCCCCGGCATCCGCCACGCGCTTTCGGGGAGGTCCGGCTTCACGCCGGGCCTCCCCGGTCTTCTTCCGGGCGGTTCCGCTCCCGAACCACCACTCAACCTGGGGCGCCGGGCGGTCGATGCACCACCATGCCCTCGCATGCACACCAGGCCCGACACGCGTGCCTTCGCGCGGTCGCGCTCATCGCGTGCGTGCTGGCAGTGGGGACCGCAGCTCAGGGCGAGGCCGCAACCGGCAGTTCATCCGTCGGCGCGACGGTCCTGAGCGCGACGTCCCTCGACGTCACCGGCTGCACGGGAGCCGACCTCGACCTCGGTGCGTTCAACCCGCTCAACACGTCCATCACCTCGACCCCGTGCGACGTCATCTTCGGATCGAGCAACAACACGTCCGCCCTGCGCGTCTTCCAGGCCGACGGCGACGGCGCAGCGCTCACCCAACTGGATCCAGCCGCCGTGAAGCACACGGGCGGCATCGACTTCGAGGGCGTCACCGCCAAGGACGCGTCCGAAGCATGGATGGTCGGCAAGGCGCGGCGCACCGGGGACCCCACTCCGGTCGTGCACACCATCGACGGCGGCGTCACCTGGATCAATCAGACCAGCTGCAACCCGACTGCCGCGCTCAATGACGTCGACTACGTCTCGGCGGGCACGGTCGTCTCCGTTGGCACGGGCCAGCTGATCTGCCGCACCACGGATTCCGGATCGAACTGGGTGCAGGTCACGTCGCCGTCGAACGGCGTCTGGCACGCGGTGGACATCCTCGCAACCGGCGAGGGCTGGATCGTCGGGGCCAACGGACGCGTCGCCAAGACGATCGACGGCGGCGCGACATGGTCGAGCCTGCCAGTCGGGGATCCAACCTGGCAGATCACGGAGGTGACCGCAGCGTCCAACCTGCGCCTGTACGCGTCGGCGTTCATCTCGGGTTCGCCGCGTACCATCGGGGCACTCACGAGCGGGGACGGCGGTGCCACTTGGTCGTTCACGTCGCTCGGCACGGCCGGTACAGGCTGGGCGTATGGCGTCGCATCGACCAGTGCCACGACCGCCGTCGTGGGTACGTCCCTCGGGAAGTTCCGAACCGCCTACTCCGGAGCGACGTGGACGCTGGTCGATACCGTCACCGCGGCGACCGTCTGCGCGCTCGACGCGACCAACCTGATGAGCTTCAACTCGCCCACGGCAGCGGTGCGACGCTCGAATGACAGTGGTGCGACGTGGTCGACCGTGCCGTCGCCAAGTCCGTACCCCGGGAACATCTTCGGCTGCGCGGCAGGCAGTTCCACGACCATGTTCTACGGCGGCTACAACGACAATCGGGGCCGTTCCACCGATGCCGGCCTTACGTTCACGGTGACACCGACGACGTACCGCACGCTGCGAGGCGGGGACGCGTGGTCCAACCAGGCGTGGGTTGCGGTTGGCGATCTCGGCGCAGTGCGTCGGACCTCGAACGCAGGCGCGACGGTGTCGATGGCAACGAGCGGCGTCTCGACGAACCTGCAGGACGTCGTCGCGCTCGAGGGCAACGTCGCGGTCGCCGTCGGCGCCTCCGGCACGATCATCCGCAGCACCGATCGGGGAGCGACGTGGACGACGGTCGCACCTGTGACCGCCACCAGCCTGGTCAGCATCGACGACGCTCCAGACGGCACGCTGTTCGCCCTCAGTTCGACGGTGCTGCTGCGCAGCAGTGATGCCGGGCTGACCTGGACAGCAGTGACGGCCCCGGTGGGCTCCGGAATGAGCCAGGTGACGGCGATGTCGTCAGCACGGATCTGGGTCGGGACCATCACCGGTGCGATCCACGCAACGAGCGATGGCGGCGCGACCTGGGTCCCGCAACCCACGTCGAACGCGTATGCGATCGTCTCACTCGACGCGCGGAGTGACACGGCCGTGCTCGCCTCGACAGACCGCGACGACACCTCGCTCGCGAGCCGGATACTGCGCACCAGTGACGGCGGCTCGACCTGGGCCACCACGACCGCCCCGAACGACTTCAGCTACGACGTTCGGTGGCTCTCCCCGACCGAAGCGGTCGTCGGCGAGAGCAACGGTTATCGGCGCTCCACCGACGGTGGCGCCACGTGGAGTTCAACTCAGACGGTCGGCGTCAACATGTTTGCCGTCGCCGCGCTCGACACCAACTCGTTCATCCTCGTGGGCGAGGGCGACTTCACGGCGTCGATCCGTCCTTCGAGTTCGTTCGCGAACTACGTGAACGGCAGCGTCGACTTCTCCGGCACGGCCAGCACCTTTGGAGCCTGCCTCCAGACTGCGGCCGGGACCGCGACTACGCTGTGGCCGGTCGCCGGGCTCGGTAACTGCACGGCTGCGAACCTGGCGAACTGGCGCGGGGTCGCGATCGACGCTGCCGGCACGACCGCGAAGGTGGCCTCGACCGCGACGAGCGGCACGGGCGTGCTCGCCTTCAAGTTCGGGGCGAAGCCCGGGGCCACCCAGAAGCCCGGCGCCTACTCGGCGCAGCTCGTCTGGGAAGTGGTCGCGCCCGACGCCTGAGCGGTTCAGGCGCGCGAGCGCTCAGCGGCAAGCACGGCCTCGACCGCGGCCTCGGCGACATCGAGCTGCTCACGCGTCGGCTCCGCGGTCGTGGCGTGCAGCTGGATCGCTTCCCCGGCTCGCGCAGCAGCTCGCCCGAGGGCAGTGCCCTTCCCGCGCGAGGCGGCGCGGAAGAACTCCGTGGCAACCGCGACGCCGATGACCTGCCCGACGGCGCGGGCGGTCTTCGGGTTGCGTGGCGCGACAGCCAGCGCGGCCTGCGTCGCGAGCGAGCTGAACACGAGCAGCGGGATGGCGAGCTGGGTGCCGCAGCGCGGATGCACGCGCGATGCATCCGCCGCGGCGATGCCCTGCTCGTATCCGGCGACCGCCTTGTGCTCCGCGCCGTGGTAGCGGGCCACGTCGCCCGAGCGCATCGAGGCCATGGTCAGCGCGAGCGAGCTGGCGCTGCCGACCAGCTCCCCGAGCATCGGCGAGGCGATGCCGCGCCGCAGGCGTGCGGCCGCGATCGAGCTCGCGACGGTCGCTGCGATCAGGCCGGGCGATTCCAGTGCCAGCCGGGCGCCCGGCACGCTGCGACGGATCTGCGGCAGCACGCGCATCATGTTGGCGAGGCGCACCGGGCCGCGCAGCAGCGGCACGCGGGTGCTGATGCCCTCGCCGCCTCGGGGGCGCGGGCGAGCGGTCGTGGTGATCTCACCGTCGGCTCCGCGGATGGCCACCGCCCAGCTCGTCGGGCCGAGCGCCATCACCCCGTTGCGGAGCGCCATGCCCGCCAGCTGCGGCTGGTCCGGATCGGTGCTCGGCTCGAACGGGATCTGCTCGGAATCTGCGGGGCGGCTGGTCATGGAAACAGTATGCCCCGCGCCGCGACGCGTGACGCGGGTGGCATCATGCAGGCATGTCCGACCTCTTCGATTCGGCTGCCGACGAGCAGCGCGCGCGCCTCGCACCGCTCGCAGATCGCATGCGTCCACGCTCCTTCGACGAGGTCGTCGGCCAGGGGCGCCTGGTCGGCGAGACCGGTCGCCTGCGCGCCCAGCTCGCGCAGGGCCATGTCCCCAACATGGTGATCGTGGGGCCGCCCGGCACGGGAAAGACCACGATCGCCCGGCTCGTCGCGGCCGAGGCCGGCATGGCCCTCGAGGAGCTCTCCGCGGTCGGCGCCGGGCTCGCCGACGTGCGCCGCGTCGTGGAGGAGGCGCGTCAGCGCCTCGGGGGCAACGGGCGACAGACCGTGCTGTTCCTCGACGAGATCCACCGCTTCAACAAGGCGCAGCAGGACGCGCTGCTGCCGACGGTGGAATCCGGCGCGATCCGCCTGGTGGGTGCGACGACCGAGAACCCCTACGTCTCGATCAACCGCGCGCTCCTGTCGAGGCTCGTCTCCTACGAGCTGCAGCCGCTCAGCCGTTCGGACATCGCCGATGTGCTGCGCCGCGCCGCAGCGGACAGCGAGCGCGGCCTCGCCAGCGGCGGCCCGGTCTCGCTCTCGGACGAGGCGGTCGAGGCGATCCTGGACCGCACCGGTGGCGACGCGCGCGGTGCGCTGACCCTGCTCGAAGCGGCGACGCTGCTGTCGCCGGATCGGGTGGTGGGCGCCGAGCAGGTCCAGGCTGCGAGCGATCGCGGACGCGTCGACTACGACCGCGCCGGTGACCAGCACTACGACCACGCGTCGGCCTACATCAAGTCGATGCGCGCGAGCGACCCCGAGGGAGCGCTGCGGTGGCTCGCGCAGATGCTCGTCGGTGGCGAGGACCCGATGTTCATCGCCCGGCGCCTCGTCATCTTCGCCGCCGAGGACGTCGGGCCCGCCAAGCCGATGGCGCTCATCCTCGCCACGGCTGCCCTCGAGACGGTTCGCTCGGTTGGTCTCCCGGAGTGCCGCATCGCGCTTGCGCAGGCCACTCGCTACTGCGCGGAGGCGCCCAAATCGCGGCAGGCGATCGAGGACATCGAACGCCACATGTCAGCCGTGCGGGAGGGCGGAACCGCTCCGGTCCCACTCACGCTCACCAACCGAAAGGGCGCAGCCGAGGCCCGGGCCGCCGCAGGCGACGACCCGAGCCCCCACTGAGCCCGTCTGGCTAGTTCTTGCTGCCGGCGATCGACTCGGCGACGTACGTCGCGACGTCGAGGATGTCCTGCTCGCTCAGCTGGTCACCGAAGGCAGGCATGCCGTTGCCGCCCTTCTCCACCTGCACCATGATCGCGTCGAGGTTCTTCTGGTCGGTGATCGGCGGGCCGCCGTTGCCGCCCTCGCCGGAGAGGCCGTGGCAGACCGAGCAGTTGTCCGCGAAGATCGTCTCCCCGTTCGGCAGGTTGCCGCCGCGCTTGGTGTCACCGGTCTCCGTGGCTTCGGTCTCGTTGCCGGGATCCTTGGCGCCCTCGTCGTTCTCCTCCTCGGACCCGGCATCGGCGTTGCCTTCCGCGTCGAAGTGGTCGACGCCGCCCTCGGCCGAGCCCTTCTCGATGCCGGGGAGCGATTCGGCGGTACCGTCGAGCGAGAACAGCCAGAGGTTGTCACCGTGCGGGCTCGCGGCGAGCGAGTTGCCGCCTGCCAGGAACAGCACGTACTGCTTGCCCTTGTGCTCGAAGGTGGTTGCGGTGTTGTTGGCACCGGCACCGGTCTGGAACTCCCAGAGCTTCTCGCCCTTGTCGGCGCTGTACGCCTCGAGGTGACCGTCGTTGCGTCCCACGAACACCAGGTTGCCGCCGGTCGTGATCGAGCCGGAGTAGCACGCGTCCTCGAAGTCCACGCTCCACACCTCCTTGCCCGTGTCGGCATTGGTCGCCACGAGCTGTCCCGGCGTGGTGCCGAACGGCAGGACCGTGAGGATCGAGCCGAGCCGCACCGTACCGGGCTTGCGCTCCTCGACACCCGAGGGGTACATGCCGGCGGCACCATTCACGCTGCACGTGTAGATGAGCCGCTCCTTGGGGTTGAAGCTCGACGGCGGCCAGTTGGTACCGCCCGTCGGTCCCATCGCGACGACCGTGACACGGTTGGGTGCCGGGGGCGAGAAGACCGAGTCCGCCGGATCGTCGCTCTTGGGCCGAACCACCTCGAGCTTGGCGCCCTCGGGGCTGGCCTTCACCTGCGCCTCGATCGCTCCGAACTCCTTGTCGTCGATCACGTGGTCGGCGAAGTTGCCCGTCTCCGGGATCGGCTGGGTCGGGTGCGTCTTCTGCTGCGCGTACTGCGGGACCGGCGTCTCCTTGATGCCCCAGATCGGCTTGCCCGTCTTGCGGTTCAGCGCGTAGAGCCACCCGGTCTTGGACGCCTCGGCGATGGCAGGCACTCGCTTGCCCTTGACCTTGGCGTCGAAGAGGATCGTCGGGCTCGGCGCATCGTAGTCCCAGATGTCGTGGTGGACCATCTGGTAGTGCCACTTGTACTTGCCGGTCTTGGCGTTGAGCGCGACGAACGATGCCGTGAACAGGTTGGCGCCACCGCGGCCGGAGCCGTCGACGTCCGGATTCGCGTTGCCGGTGGTGAAGTAGATCGTCCCGAGCTTCGGATCCACCGAGGGGGTCTGCCACACCGGTGCGCCGCCGGTCTTGTAGCTGTCGCCTTCCCAGCTCTCGTCCGCGGTGTCACATGCGTCGCCCTCGTTGCACTTGATGTCCTTGTGCTCCGGGCCTGCCGTGGTGAAGAACTTCCAGTCCTCCTTGCCGGTGTCCGCATCGAGCGCCGTCACGAATCCGCGAACGCCGAACTCGCCGCCGGTGGTGCCGGTGTAGATGCGGCCGTCGTAGTAGAGCGGCGCAGCGGTGATGCCGCCGTTGGACTCCTTCCAGTCGACGACCTCGACGTCCCACTCGACTTCACCGGTCTTCTGGTCGAGCGCGACCATGTGGCCGTCGAGCTTGCCGATGTAGACCTTGCCGTCGCCGATCGCGACGCCGCGGCTCAGCCACCCGCAGCACACGGTCGAGA
>JAOPYU010000050.1 GCA_025964455.1 Thermoleophilia bacterium
GCGCTCGCGCTCGGCGGCGGCTGGCTGCTCGAATCGGCGTGGCGGCGAGGGCGCACCCTCGGCGCGGCGGCGACCGCCGGCAGCGCCGCGGTGGTGGCAGGGGCGGCGTGGTGGCTCGACTCGATCCGCGACACCAAGCGCATCGTGGTGACACCGTTCGTGGAAGCGCGTTGGGTCGGTGGTCTCGACCCGGATGGCATTCCCAAGGTCACGATCATCGTGGTGACGTTCGCGACCCTCGGGCTCGCGGCGTTCATCCGCCTGCGCTGGCGCGAGGGCACCTTCGAGCGCGACCTCGACGGACAGCACGCCCTGCCGCGGCACGCCTTCGCCGCCCTGCTCGTCGGTGCGATCGCGGTCGGCCTCGCGCCCGCGAGCGCGGAACGGCTCGAGAAGACCTGGCAGCCGGAGGCGTACGTGCGGGCGCAACGAAACGATTCCACCTTCACGCGCATCGAGGTCTATCCGCCCAAGGCGCGGCAGGTCATCGCCGACTTCCCGGACGGCTCGGTCGTGCTCGCGGCGTTCAACGACACGCGACGCATCGCATCGCTGGCGCCGGTCTACAGCATCGAGGAGAGCGTGTTGCGCCAGGTGGTGTCGGACCCGCCCGCGCCGGGCGCCGAAGCTGCACGCCGCCTCGACGAGCTGGTCCGCGAGTGGGATGCGAGCTACGTGGCCGCGAACGCGTTCGACAAGCCGTTCCGGCCGATGCTCGAGGCAGCGGCGGCAGACCCCGCTCGCTACGAGCTCATCGCGAGCGGCAACCTGCGCGTCTACCGCGTGCTGGACGCTCCGGCCGCGACGGCCTCGTCCTAGGGAACGTCCGCGTCGAGGACCGGCGCCGCCGGAGCGGCACGCCGCACGTCGACCAGACCGCTGCGGATCACGGCGAACAGCCAGACGAGGCCGCAGGCTGCAGCGACCACGGTGGCCGCGAGGTCGTGATCGACCAGCAGAACGGGAACTGTCACGAGCAGCGCGAGCGCGAGGCCGCGCACGGCGCGCGACGGCTCGAGCAGCGCGCCGTGGCGCACCCGGACCAGGGCGGCGAGGATCAGGCAGGTCGCGGCTGACACCGCGAGCGCAGCCCATGCGACGCGGCCGGCGGCCCCGTCGACGTCGCCTCGAGCTGCCAGCACGCAGGCGACGGCCAACGCCGCAGCGCCCGCCACGGAGATCGCGATCGACTCGCGCAGGCGCCCGATCGCGACCTCGATCGCGACGAGGTTGGCGAGCAGCGTCACGGCGCCGGTCGCGAGCGCGAGCGGCAAGGTGACGAGCGCGGAGCTCTCGTAGTCGGCCCCGAACACGACGCGGGCTGCTGCGTCCCCGCCCGCGGCGAGGAGGAGCGTCGGGCCAGCGAGCAGGACGATCGAGTCAGTCATCGCATGTCGGATGGCTGCGCCGCGCTCGGCGACCGACCGCGTGGCGGCGAGCGCGGGCACGATCGCGACGCTCGCGGCCTGCAGCAGGAAGAACGGGACGTGCGCGACGGTGCCGTACGCGACGTAGATGCCGACCTCGTGGGCGCGCTCACCGACCACGGCGCTCAACGCGAACACGTCGACCACGAAGTAGGAGGTCACGGCGATCGAGACGAGCGAGATGGGGATGACAGCGCGTCGCATGCGGGAACGGATCGCGGCGGCATCGGCCTGCGCGACCGGATGACGCGTGACCAGCGGCAGCGCGGCCACGAGCGGGGCCACGACATACCCGATCACGGCACCGTCGAGCCCGAGCAGCGCCGCGCCGCCCACGACGAACACGAGACGGGCGAGGGCGTACGCCACCTGCGTCAGCGCCTGACGTCCGTAGCTGCGCATGCCGGTCGGCCACGCGAGCAGCACGGCGTTGATACCGAACGTCAGCGCACCGAGCGCGCCGACGGCGATCTGGCTCGATCGCCCCGGGACGCCGAGCAGCTCGGCGACGAGCGGGGACAGCGCCGCACCCACGATCGTCAGCAGCACCGCGAGCTGCAGGCCCAAGGTTCGGCCAGCGCGCCACGCAGTGGCGGCATCGACGTCGCCGGCCGCCATCTCACGCGCCGTCACCGTCGACACACCCTTGACGAGCAGCGCGGTCAGGACCGTGATCCACGCCATCACGACGCCGAAGACCCCGAACTCGATCGGCTCGAGCATGCGCGCCGTCGCGGTGGTGACCACGTAGGCCGTCACGACGTACAGGGCGTTCGCGATGGCCAGCAGCAGCATCCCGCGGCCGAAGCCGCTCGTGCTCGACGGGGCCTGGTTCACTGTCGCGACATCGCTCACCGCGCTACCCTACGCGGTGACATCCGCGAGGGCGTCGAGCACCTGCGGCGCGATGCGAGCCGCGTCGAGCTCGTGGTCCCACGCCAGCTCACGGACGGCGTGCTCGATCGATTCGTGATCGAGCGGGGCACCGAGCGAGGCCTGGACCGTCACGCGCAGGTGACGTGCGAGGTCGCGCGCGGCATCGGCGTCGAGCCGCGCCTGCTCGCGCAGCACGCGGTCGAGCGGGTGCCCGGCCGGGGTCGTGAGCGGGTCCGGTGCCAGTGCGAGCAGCGGCTCGTGACCCTGCAGGAAGGAGTCGCCGATCGTGCCCGTCAGGCGCGTGCGCTGGCGAAATTCCGCCGCCAGGTCGCGCCTGACCGCGCCGCGCGCGACCAGGTCGAATCCCCACGCACGCGGGTCCTGGGCCACGAGGGCCACGAGCTCGCGCCGCGCGCCGTGCATGGTGCGCAGCATCTCGACGCTGACGCCGAGCGCCTGTGCCTGCCCGGCGAGCGCGCCGTCACCGAGCGGGTCGTCATCGGCCGCCGGGGCGGCGACAGCTGCACGCTCGGATGGTTCCGTGACCGCGGCGCGCACGACCTCCCCCGTCGCCGCGCCATGCGGCGACTCGAGCGGGTTGCGGCCGCGGCCCCGGATCCAGTCGAGCAGTCGGCTCACACGGAGGCGGTTGCCGGCGCGAGCAGCTTCGCGAATCGCTCCTCGTCATCGAACGGGCCGACGACGGCGAGGTTCAGCTGGTCGCGGTTGCCGAACAGGGCAGATACGCGTCGCACGTCGTCGATCGTGATCGCGTCGATGGCGGCGAGCGCCTGTGCGGGCTCCCAGTAGCCGTCCTCGACGGCCTCGCGGCGCGCGCCGAACATGATCAGGCCGCGCGTGTCCTCGATGCCGAGCACGAACTTGCCCTTGAGGTAGTTCTTGGCCTTGGTGAATTCGGCGTCGTCGGGGCCGTGCTCGGCGAGCTTCTCGAGCTCCTCGAGGATGGTGGTGATCGCCAGGTCGATGCGGTTCGTGTCGACGCCCGCGGCGACGACCAGTGAGCCGGCATCGGTGTAGGCGTCGTGGTGGGAGTAGACGTAGTAGCAGAGCCCGCGACGCTCGCGCACCTCGGTGAACAGGCGGCTCGACATGCCCCCGCCGAGGATCGCGTTCATCACGCCGATCGCGTAGCGGTCCTGGCTGTCGAGGCCGGGGGCGCGCACACCCAGCAGCAGGTGCGCCTGCTCCGAATCCTTGTGGTGCAGCTTCACGCGCGCGCCGTCCTGGGACCAGTCGGCACCGATGCGCGTGCCTTCGTTGGCACTCGGCAGCTCGCGGAACGCCTCGGTGGCCTTCTGCTTGGCGGCGGCGGAGACGTTGCCCGCCAGTCCGACAACGGTGCGGTTGGAGGTGTACCAGCGATCGGTGAAGGACTTGAACAGGTCGCGGTCGGCGCCCTTGATGACGTCCTCGGTGCCGATGATGTCCCAGCCGAGCGGCGTGTCGCCGTAGAGCAGCTCGTCATAGACCGTCCCGACGTAGCGCTGGGGCAGGTCGCGGTACATCGCCATCTCCTCGAGGATCACGCCCTTCTCGCGCTCGATCTCCTCGCCGTCGAAGCGCGAGTGGAGCAGCATGTCGGCGAGCACGTCGACCGCGAGCTCCAGGTGCTCGGAGGCGCACTTCACGTAGTAGCCGGTGTACTCCTTGCCGGTGAAGGCGTTGAAGTCGCCGCCGATGCCATCGATCTCGACGGAGATGTCGCGCGCCGTGGGGCGGCGCTCGGTGCCCTTGAAGAACATGTGCTCGGCGAAGTGGGCGATCCCGCTCTGGTGCGCTTCCTCGAAGCGCGAGCCCACGCCGAACATGACGAGCGCGGTCGCGCTCGGGGACTCCGGGTTGTGGGCGGTGAGCTGCCGCACGCCGTTGTCGATCGTCTCGAACTCGAACATCTCGTGATACTCCTCGGCGCCGGGCGCACGGTGACTGGTGGCTGGGGCGGCGCGCCGGACGGGTAGGGTGCCGTCGAGCGCGTCGTCCGTACTGCATACCACCCGACGCCGCCGCTCGAACGTCGATCCTGCATGCAGCTGCTCCTCGACATCCTCCTGACGCTCGGTGCCGGCATTCTCGTGATGCTCGTGCCGGGCGCGAGCATCCTCGCGCTCACTCGGATCGACCGCATCGTGCCGGCGCCGCTCGTGCCGGCGGCGGCGATCGCGCTCGGGCTGGTGCCGCTCACGGCCCTCACCGCCGCGACGCTGGCACTCCAGCAGCCGATCGAGTGGGTGCTTGCTGGGCTCGCCCTGATGACGGTGCTGTGCTGGCTGTCGCTTGCTTCACGCGTGCGCGCGCGTGCACGCGAGGAGCGGCGGAGCCGGCGCGACGCGACCCAGCCCACGCGGATGCAGTCGCTCGCGGAGCCGATCAGCGACGGCATCTTCGGGGAGTGGTGCCGGGGCATTCCGGCGCTGGCGCTCGCAGCGGCGACGGTGGCGGCGGTCATCGCGCTGCTGTCGGGATTCCATGCCTGGAACGACTCGCTCTACCACATCGGCCAGGCCCAGAAGCTGCTGGCGCTCGATGCACCGAGCTTCGACAACACGCTGCAGTTCCGCGACGGCAGCGCCCACCCTGGCTATTTCATCCCGGTGTGGCAGGAAGTCATCGCGCTCGTCGCGTGGATCGCGCACGTGGATCCCGTGACCGCGGCGTGGATCATCCCGTCGATCACGACCTGGATCGCGGTGCTCGCCTCGGGCGGTCTCGCGTGGACGCTGACACGAGCACGCGGGGCGGCGAATGTGGGTGCGATCGCGTGGGTCGTCATCGCGATCGGCACGCTCCCCTTCACCGACGCCATCACCAACGGGATGCACCCCGGGGCCGTGGCGATCCACGTACTCATGCCGCTCGTCATCGCGATGGTGTTCGTGGGAAGCTGGGTCGAGCCGTGGCAGATCCGCGACGACGCGGGGCCGCGTGTGACGACACGGGCGGCGACGATCTTGGCTGGCGTCGCGACGGCGGGCATCGGCGTGCTGCACGTCTCCTACCTGTGGGTGCTCGGCATGGGCGTGCTCGGCTACGCGATCGTGTGGCTGCTGCGCGGGCCGTGGCCGCGCGCAGTGGTGGTGCGACACCTGTCGGTCGGTGGCACCATCCTCGTCGTGGCCGCGACGTGCCTGGCCCTGCTGCTGCCGGGCCTGGGCCGACTCGAGCAGTTCGGTCGCGACGCCAAGTCGGAGCTCGCGGCGAATGAGCTCGGCCTGTACGCGGGCGAGAACGGGGCGAACCTCGACAAGGTCGTGCGTGGCGGGGCGGCGGACGACCACTACCACCTGCGCGCCGACTATCTCGTGCTCGCGGGCGGGCTCGCGTTGCTCGGCCTGCTGGCGATCCCGCTCGCGCTCTTCGCGCCGCGGTGGCCCGGCGGCTGGTACCTGCTCGGCTCGGCGACGCTCGTGCTGCTGATCGCCCTGGTGGATCGCGTCTTCCCGCTCTTCGTGAACACGGTGTCACTCGACCAGGCGCGACGCATCGAGCGGGTGTTGCCACTCGCCATGGGCCTCACGATGTTCGCGCTGTTCGTCGGTGCGATCGCAGCGCGTGCGAAGCGCGCCGTGGCGGTCGCCGTGTCAGTCGCCGGCATCGCGCTCATCTGGCTGCTCGCCGAAACCGTGCCGCCCCTCGCGGGCTACGGCGGGGAGCAGATCGTCGAGCCGCGCGTGCTCACCGTCCTGCTCGGGATCCTGCTCATCGGCGGCCTCTGCTGGCTCGTCACGTTCGCCGCGCGGGCTGGGAAGCGCCCGATTCCGCTCCGCATCCGCATCGCCCAGGAGTGGAGCTGGCC
>JAOPYU010000003.1 GCA_025964455.1 Thermoleophilia bacterium
CGCGACGGTGCTCGAGGGCGTCAACGACGACGATGCTGCGCAGGTGGGCGTGCTGCTGCGGCTGTGGGAGACCCCGAGCGGGTTCGCTCAGGTCGGCTGGCTCACTCGGGACCCGCAGGCGCCCGAGGCCGCGGTCGCCAGCTTCGAGCTGGACGCACTCGGTTCGGGGAGCTGACGGCGCCGTGACCATCGACACAGCTACGCCGCACGGCTCGATCGAGCCGCCTGCCGCTCGTCGCGGCGACCTGCCCGTGATCGAGCTGTTCCACTCGATCCAGGGCGAGGGCTCGCGCACGGGCGAGCCGGCCACGTTCATCCGCCTGGCGGGCTGCAACCTGCGCTGCCTGTGGTGTGACACGCCGTATTCCTGGTCCAAGGAGGGCGTGGGCGCCGCGACGCACATGAGCATCGCCGACCTCGCCGCCCAGGTGCGCGAGCGGTCCGTCGTCCTGACGGGCGGCGAGCCGATGCTGCACCGACGCAAGCTTCCGCTGCTCGTGGAGGAGCTCCGTGCGCGCGACGTGCAGCACGTGACGGTCGAGACCAACGCGACGATCTGGGATCCGGAGCTGGCACGCGTCGTCGACCTGTGGTCGCTGTCACCCAAGCTGCCAGGCAGCGGCGAGACCGCCGACCCGACGGTGATCCGTCAGTACATCGAGGGTGCCCCCGGTCGGGTGCAGCTGAAGTTCGTCGTGACGCGTCCCGGCGACCTCGCCGCGATGTGGGCGCTGCTCGAGGGCGTCGCGGTTCCCGTGCCCGTGCCAGTCATGGTGCAGCCCGATGGGACGCGATCGGACTACGACCTCGCGCTGCGCGAGCTCATCGACACGGTGATGGCCGACGACCAGACGTACCGGGGCGAGCTGCGCCGCTCACTCGTGCGCGTGATGAACCAGGTCCACCGCGTCGCGTGGGGACCGGCCGCGCGCGGCGTCTAGGGGCCGACGGTCAGGCAACGCCGATGGCGTCGACCTGCGTGATCGCCGCCGACCGCGTCCGCAGCACAAGTGGCGTATTCGCGCCGTGCTTCGGGAGCTTGACCGTGAGCTTGGCGGCAGGCGCAGGGCGACGGCTGACGAGCGACACCGTGCCGATGCGCTTGCCGGCGAGCAGCACGTCGAGACTGCCGCAGGTCGCGCAGGTCCTCGCCTGGACTGTCAGCGTGGTCGCCCCGGCGTGGATCCGTGCCGTGAGCGTCGCGCCCGCGCGGCGAGCGGTCGCCACGGTCCCGCGGTAAGCGCCGCGCACGCGGAGCGACGGGAACGTCCGACTGCGCAACAGGTTGGTGTCGTCGAGCGGTGCGCGCGTGCAGCGCTCGATCGACGGTGTCTCGCCGGAGGTGTTGACGAGCACCTGACGCACGCAGGTCGCGCGGCCTGGTGTCAGTCGAAGCGTGGCTGCGCGCGCACCGGGCGTGTCGATCGCCAGCAGGCTTCGCCACGGGCCCATCGTCCCGGCCGCATTCGCATCGCGTCGCTCCACCCGCCACGAATCGTAGGTGCCCTCGGTAAGTGCGCTCCAGTGGGCCACCACGATCGGCTTCGGCGCGGAGCCTGCGGAGAGCGACCAGCTCACCGGCGCCATCAGGCCCGCCGACAGCTTCGGCGGGACGAGCCGCTCGCTGACAGTGAATGGTCCGCCGTGCGCGACCGGGCCGGCGTCGTCGTCGGCATCGATGGCGACAACGTGCACGTACCACTGCCGCGGATATGGCGCCGTCAGCGTCGCGCTCGTCGAGGTCGTGCGGACCTTCGTGGTGCCAGCCGTGACCGGGTCGTTGCTGAGGCTGACCTCGTATACGGCGACGGGGGAGTTGCCGCTCGGCGCCGCGGCCGTCCAGCTGACCTGCACCTCCTTCGCCCACGAGGGCGTCGCATGCGACGAGCTCGTGATCGCGGACGGCGCTCCGGGTGGCACCCCGTCGACGAGCCGCAGGATGCCCGTGTCTCGCCGGATGCGCCAGGAGGTGCCTGCCGCTACGGCGATATTGGTTCCGCTGACCTGTGTGGGCGCAACTTGAACACCCGGGACCACGACACGCTCATCCCCCTGAGGGGCGGTTGCTGCAGGTCCGACGGGCCCTTCGATCCTGAACGGATTGCCGAGGGTCTGGTTCGTTGCGTCGCGCAGGTCCAGCACGCCGTCGCTCCCCGCACGGTGGCTGACTCCGGGCGAGGCGATCGTTGCTCCGCCGACGACGCGGAGTGTGCCACCCCGAGCTGTTGCCGAACCGGCTGTGATGGTGCCCGTGACCGTTCCCCAGCCTGAGAGCACGTCGACGACGGCGATACCTGCGGTGGGCCACGACGAGCCAGCCAGCGTGACGGCAGCTCGATGTGGTTCGTAGGGCGAGGTGCTCGCTCCGCCGAAGTACCGCGTGGGCCGCGAGCGCCCACTCGAGCTGTCGTGCGCGACGCATCCAACCGCACGAGGAGTCACAGCGTCGAGGAATGTGAGCATGCCGCCGTCGGTGAGGAACGCCGCGTCGAAGCACGAGTTGGCTGCGGTCGCGAAGTTGGTCAGCACGATCGCTTCGTCCGCACCGAGTACGGCGGAGATCTGCGCTGTCGGATCCACGGTAGCCCCGCCGAACAGGCCGTCGACCGAGGCATCGCCCGGCCCCGACATCCCGATCTCCAGGGACGTGGTCGGCGTGACCACCGTGGCGCCGTCAGTGATCGTGCTTCCCGGCTCGAGGTCAAATCGTCCGCTGAGCGACAGCGTTCCGCCGCCGTCCAGTGCCCCGCTCAGCCCGGTGTACCTGATCGAGCCTCCTCCGGTCGTGACGAGTGCTTCTGATCCCGGTCCAGTGTCGATGCAGTCGAGGTCGTCGACGGCGAGGAGCGCATTTGTCGTGTAGGACGTGGCATCGTCCGTCGCGCAGGAGGTTGCTTCGAACAGGACGTCCTGGATCACGACCGTTCCCGGTGTCGCCATCGAGGCATCTGCGTGGAGCACCATCGCCTCAGGTGCGAGTGGATCCCCAGTTCGACCGGTGAGCGTGAGCGACCCTGTCGACGTCAGCGTCGCGCCTGACAGGTCAATGGTCGCGTCAGTCAATTCGATCGACTCGACGGACAAGGTACGAGGTCCGGATACGACGTAGATGCCGTGCTCGAGCACAAGCGCGCCGATGACCGGGTCGACGTCGATCGTCGGACGTCCAACATCGAGGTCGATACATGCAACCTCCGTTGGTCCGGGAACGCCGTCTGACCAGTCACCTGGTGAGGACCACTGGCCGACGGCAGCGATCCAGCTCGTATCGCAGACAAGGGGATCCGCATGGGCCACCGTTGGCAGCGACACGAGGCTCGCGCACACGCACGTGAAGAGCAGGAATGTCCTGAGCACCCGGATCACGGGGATCCATCGACGGATCCGGGCCGGGACTGAAACGCTTCCGGATGGATCGTTCGACCTGCATACGGCCGGCGCCGGGCGCTCAGCCGAGCGGGACCGTACCGAGGGGCTGTTCGCTCGTGGGGCCACTTGCCGAGCCGATGGCGCGCTGGGTGGCGACGCGGTCGGCGATCGAGAGCAGCTGCTGGAGCAGGGCGTTGCCCATGTCCGTGCCGTAGCCGCGGATCGCTCCCTCGTGCTGGACGCGCTTGGAGCCGGAGTCGTAGCTCGCGCGGATGTAGTTGCCCTTCGGGCCGAGCGTGGCCCGCGAGATCGAGGGATCCTCGAGGTACAGGTACAGCGCGCGGCCGTAGTGGGTGATGCGCACGGTTCGAGCCATGGTCGGATCGTACCTCGTTACCGCTGCACGGCCAGCACGGCGTCGACGAAGCGCTCGCGCTCCAGGTCGATACCGGTTGCCGGCGGATAGAGGGTGATCGAGGCGCCGTCGAGCCCCGACGGAACCACCAGGATGCGGTGCTCGTCGCGCAGTCGCCACGCGAGTTCGACGCCGCGGCCCGCCACGCCGGTATCCAACGCCCAGAGCAGGCCGGTGCCGCGCAGCCGCAGGTTCGCATCCGCAGCGAGCGACGTGAGGGATCCACGCCACGCACCCGACGCCGCATCGATCTCGCCAGCACGCGTCTCCAGGAGCTCGAGGGCGCGGAGGATGCCCAGGCACGCAAAGGGATCGCCGAGCGTGGAGGAGGTGTGTGCCGGCTCGACGGGGCCGTGCTCCCAGGCCGCGACAGCGTGCTCGGCGCGCACCACCACGGCGCTCGCCGCGAGCCCGCACCCGATCGCCTTGCCTAAGCAGATGACGTCCGGCCGCGCCTCGGTGAGCGTCTCCGCGATCGTCGGCCCGGTACGCCCGGCGCCACACATCACGGCGTCGAGCACGAGCAGCGCGCCGACCCGGTCGCACTCCTCACGCAGGGCCGCGAGGAACCCCTCGGGTGGCGCAATCACGCCGGCCCGCCCCTGCCATGGCTCCACGACGACCGCCGCCACCGCACGCGTGAGCCTGGGCACCTCGCCCCAGGGGGACCAGCGCACCGTGCTCGGCAGCTGCTTGGCCCACGGCTCGCGGAACTGCTCGCCGTGGGTGACAGCCAGCGCCATGCCGCTCGTGCCGTGGTAGCCACCCTCGAACGCCATGAGTCGGGAGCGCCCGGTCGCCCGGAGCGACGTCTTGATCCCGGTCTCGACCGCCTCGCTGCCCGTGTGCAGCACGAGCGCTCGCCACGCATCCGGCGCTTCGCCCAGCTCGCCGGCAACTCGTGTGCACAACGCGGCGTTCGCCTGGTCGCGTAACTCGTGCGCGTACAGGTCGCCAAGCCCGGGAGCGTGCTGCTCCACCGAATCCAGGTAGACGTCGTGGCCCCACAGGCGCGAGCCGAAGACCATTGCCAGGTCGAGCATCACCGTCACGTCCGGGTGCTCCCCGATGCCCATGTCCGGGCCGAGCGCGTAGTTGAAGACCGGGGCGCCCGCGACGCGGAATCCCGGCAGCTCGAAGCCGCCGTCCGTCACCCGCGTGCCTTGCGCGCGCCGCCGCCGCCCGGCAGGCGCCGACGCCAGCTGGCGAGCGTCGCCTCCGCCACCTGGCCGGCCACGCGCGGGTTCTCGCGCAGGCGCCGCACGGAGTACTCGTACCACTGCGCGCCGAAGGGGACATACACGCGCATCGGGTGCCCCTGGTCGACCAGGTCGTCGCGTCGCTCCTCGCGCACTCCGAGCAGCATCTGGAACTCGTAGCGCTCAGTCGGCACGTCGAGGCGCTCGACAAGGTCGAGGCAGCCGGAGATGAGGCGGTCATCGTGGGTCGCGTAGGCCGCGTGGCATCCGGCCTCGGCCAGGATCCGACACAGGTCCAGGTAGGAGCGGTTGATCGTCGCCATGTCGCGCCATGCGAGCGACTCGGGCTCGACGTAGATGCCCTTCACCACGCGCACGCGAGCGCCCTCGGCCGCGAGCTCCTCGACGTCCTTGCGGCTGCGCTTGAGGTAGCTCTGGATCACGATGCCGAGGTTGTCGCGGCCCGCGTCCCGCAGGGAGCGGTACAGCTCCAGCGTGGCGTCGGTGTACGGCGTGTCCTCCATGTCGACACGCACGAAGCCGCCGATCTCCTGCATCGCGGCGGCGATCGCATCCACGTTGTCGTGGACGAGGCGATCGTCGATGCCGAGGCCCAGCGCCGTGAGCTTCACGCTGACGTTGCGCACGAGCTTGGTGTCGGCCGCGTCGAGCTGCCCCAGCCGCTCGATCGCCTCGAGGTAGGCATCGCGCGTCGCCTCGGCCTCCTCGCGACGGGAGATCGCCTCGCCGAGCACGTCGAGCGTGCTGCCCATGTCGCGCTCCGCGAGCCCTTCCACCACGTCGATCGCACCATCGAGCGAGGCGCCGGCGATGTAGGGGGCGGACAATCGCCTGACCAGCGCGCGGGGCATGATCGGCACGCCCTTGACGATCGCACGGTCGATGAGGCGTGGCTCGGTGGTGTCGGAAGGGGGAGTCATGGGGCTGCGATCCTAGCTGCGAGGGGCGGTGGCGCGCGGCGGCGTGCTCCGCTCGCTCGGGCCGATTGCGCGGCGTCGCGCCTGCGTCGTTTCGGAATCCGCGAATCGACCACAATTGTCACCAGCCGGCCGCTGCCCACGCCGGAACCTCTGGGGGGAGGGGAACGTGTCGATGCACGATGACCACAATGGAGAGCTGCTGCCGGGAAGCCATGCCTGCGTCGGCTGCAATGGCCTCACCTTTCGCCAGCGCGAGGACAACCTGTGTCCGCGCTGCGCGTTCGAGGCGGAGTCACTGATCGAGCGGATCGAGCTCGACGGCCTCGACCGCGACCTGCAACTCATGACCGAGTTCGACGCCTACTACCGCCAGCGCGAGGAGCATCGCGAGCGGTTCCGCCGTCTGGCCGGCCCCGTCTTCAAGAACGCGCACCACCGCATCGACGCCGAGGCGCGCGCGCTGCCGAGCTTCGTGCCCGATCCCTTCTGGGCGAACCTGCGCGACGCCGGCTGAGGCGAGCCGCCGCGGCGGCCACGAGCGGCAAGGCCGGTGGCCCACACCGGACGCATCCACGGAAACGACCTCGACGTGAGGTGCCCATGACGCGACGAGACGGCGTCAGGCATCGAACCGAGGAGCCCCCTGATGCGCACCACCTGTTTCCGACCGTTCGCCACCGCACTCGTGCTGGTGGGAACGATGACCATGCTGACCGGATGCGGCGGCGATGCCGGCGCGCACCTGCCGGCGAGCATGGGCCAGAGCGCGTCGATCACGGACGCAGGCGGTGGCAGCGGCATCGACGTGGTCGATCGCGTGGTGGGCTCCGACCCAGGGCCGAGTGGTGGCCTGGGCTACGCGTCGCTCGAGGATCCGGTGCTCGGCGATTCGAGCCTCGATGACATCGGCAGCGGCACGACCGACAACCTCTACGCCGACGCAGCGAGCGACTGGGACCAGACCGAGGGCGCATCGGCACTCAACGTGGGCCTGGACGACGACTACGGGCTCGAGGACGACCTCGAGCCGGCTGGGTACGGACGCGGCTACGGATACGACCAGGGCTACGGCTCGGGCTACGGCCTGGGTGATGGCCTCGGCTACGGCGCCGGCGTCCTGACGGCGGCGGGTTACGGTGGCGTCGGCGGCTTCGATGGCGGCTACGGTGGCGGGCTGATGGACGCGGGGCTCGCGGACAGCGGATTCGACGACCCGGGCCTGGTCGACGCCGGCCTGGACGACACGGGCTTCGATGGCGGGCTGACCGACGTCGGCTTCGATCCCGGCCTCGTCGACCCCGGCATGGATGCGGGCGTCATGGGCGCCAGCATCGACCCCGGGTTCGCGGATCCCGGATTCATGGACGCCGGAATCTCGGACGCTGGATTCGACCCGGGCTTCGCCGACGCAGGCATCGCGGATGTCGGCTTCGACACGGGTGGCTTCGACACGGGCGGCTTCGACGCCGGGATCGATGTCGGCGGCGGCTTCGACACGGGTGGCTTCGACGGCGGCATGGTCTTCTAGCCGGACCCCGAACTCACGGATGCACAACGAAGGGCCGCTCCCGGTCGGGGGCGGCCCTTCGCGTATTCCATGGCCCGGTGGCGGGCGAAGTTCAGTACGCGCCGACGGGCGTCGTGGCCGCCCCGATGGCGGGCTGTGTGCCGGCTACCTGCTGCTGCGCGGCGATCGCCTCGATCGGCACGATCTGTCCCTGCGCGTCGAGCACGCCGACCGGCTGCTTGGTCGCGATGTCGACGACGACCTGGGCCCCGCTCGCGGGGTCCTGCACGACGGTGAGCTGTGATGCGGCTGGTGCGGCGTTCGAGGCGCCCTTCACGCCCGTCGCGCTTCCGAGACCAGCGGACTGCGGGTTGGCGCCGATCGCGTTGCTCGTGAGCGGCGCTGCGCCGGACGTGGCGCTCAGTGCGCTCGTCCCTGCCATCGCGTCGCTGGATGCGGAGCCGACCCCGGCATTGCCGGCGTTGGCGAACAGCTGCTGGGAGAGTGCGGCGAACTGCGCGGAGCCCCACTGGCCGCCCTGCGGCGTGGCGCCCAGACCCTGCGATGCCTGCGGGATGCCGCCGGCCTGCGGCGCGCCGATCCCGGCGGGAGCCGACGGTGAGGTGCCGGTGCCGAGGCCACCGGCGACCGGCACGAGGTTGCCCTGCGCGTCCACGGTGATCTCGGTGAGGTTGCCCTGCGGGTCGAGGATGCCGACCGGCTTCTGCGTCGCCGTCTCGAGCACGAGCTGCGCGCCGCTGGGATCGGGAATGAGCGTGTAGGGACCGACCTGCTGGGAGCCGTCCGCCGCTGTCGAGCCAGCGCCCGCTCCAGCGCCGGCATTGGTCCCTGGCAAGCCGCCGGTCGCCGAGCCCGCGCCCGCACCCGTGCCTGCGCCCGGGAGCCCTGCAGCGGGAAGACCCGCGCCTGCCGCCGGATTCGCTGCACCCGGAGCCGTCGCGCCGCCGGGCTTCCCAGCGCCGGCGCCAGCAGGATCCTTCGATGCATCTGCCGCGCCGCCGCCCTCAGGCTTCTTGTCGCGGTTCAGGAAAAACAATCCAGCACCGGCTACGCCGACGCCGCCTGCGATGAGCAAGCCCTTCGGAATCTGCATCCGAACATTCCCCCAGATGCCGGTGGCCTCGTCGCCCCCCATGGACAAGCACAGTGCACCAGCTCCTGTCTGTCGAGATTCGCGCCCGACACGATTCATGGGAACCGTTCAGGAAGCGCGTGATGCCTCGTTCACGGCTGTGGCCAGAGCGAGCCCAGCCTCGCGACCGTCGGTGAGGGCCGAGCTGACCGGGCGCGCGAGCGGGCCGCGTCGGGCGACGCCGAGCAGTGTCCACAGGGCCTGCACCCGGGCGAGCGCGTCGGTGTCGCCTGCGCTGCCGGCCAGCAGCGTGTCGGACCACAGCTCTGCCTGCTGCTCGAGCTGCTCCCAGTGCTTCTCGAGGTCGCGGATCGCGCCACCGATCGCATCGAGCAGCTGCGGGCGCGCGACGCGTGCCGCCTCCCCGGGCGAGAGGGCCGCCAGGCGGGTAACCGCCTCGGCCGCGCTCGCGCGTGCGCGCGAGAACGCCTCGGTGTCGGGGGCATCGTCGCTGCCGTGCCAGGCGGCAAGTGCCGCGGCGAGCGGCGCCAGCTCGTCGAACGATGCGAGCTCCTCGACGGTCTCGACCATCGCGAGCAGCGTCAGGGATTCGCGGAGCGCGACCGAATCATCGACCCGGGAGCCATCCTCGAGCCGCACCAACTCCACGAGCTCGCCGCCGTCGCGGTCGGTCCAACACGCGACCGCGACCTCACCGATCGCCGGTTCGCACGGCATCAGCGCCACGAGGGTCGCGGGTGTGCCGTCTTCTTCGCGCGGCACGACGATCGTCGTGGCGAGCTGCTGCAGTCGTTCGTCGAGCGAAGCCATCGTGCGGTGCAGCGTATCGGGTTGCGAATCAGGGCTTGTCGGATACACACCGCAGGCATGTCCCGCGTCCTCGTCACCGGATTCATCTCGATCGACTTCATCGCCCACGTCGAAGGGTTCGCCTCGGTGATCGTCCCCGAACAGGCGACCGACCTCGACGTGGCATGCGGCGGACGCGCGGCGAACCAGGCCATGGCCCTCACCGCGATCGAATCCGAGGTCTCGCTGCTCGCGCGCGTCGGGACCGACGAGCACGCCTCGCTGCTCACCGACGAGCTGCTCGAGATCGGTGTCGGCACCGAGTTCGTGCAGCAGGCGCCGTCGCCGACCGGCATCCGGCTCATCTCCGAGGCCGGGGACGGGACGCGCCAGGTCACGGTGTTCCGCGGCGCGAACGACTTCCTCACCGTCGACGACCTGAATCGCCGTGCGGAGGCGCTGCGCACCGTCGGCGCCGTCGGCGTCACGACCGAGCCGGCGCCTGCCGTCGCCCTCCGTGCGCTCGAGATCGCCGCGCAGGGCAACGTGCCGACCGTGCTCACGCACGCGCCGAGCTCCAAGCCCACGTCGGACCGCCTGCTTGCGGGCGCCAGCGTGGTGGTCTGCTCCGACACCACCTGCACCGGCCTGCTCGACCCGGGCATGGCCCGCGAGCACCCGGAGGCCGCACTGCGCGCCGTGGTGCAGCGCGGCGCACAGGCCGTGGTGCTGCTGTCGAGCACCCGCGCCCTGCTGGCGACCGCCAACGACGTGCGCGAGGTCGCCTCACCGGGGCGCCTGGATTCCGAGGACGCCGTCGACGCATTCGTCGCCGGCCTGCTCCAGGGCCTGGCCGAGGGCGACGCGCTCGAGCCGGCGGTCCTGCGCGGCGTGCGCACCTCCTGCCTGCTCGTGGACTGAGCCACCCCCCGCTCCGCCCTCGATCGTCGAATGGCGCGATCGCGTCGTCCAACGACACGCACGGTACATTCGAGCGGTGAATCGAGGCGCGCGTCGCGGACACCGATCGACCTTGGACCGATGGAGGCGGCCGCCGGGCCACGCATGTCTCCGTCGGCTCGCAACTTTCTGTTGTTGTGCAACCAAAAAGTGCGAGGCGACCGGGAGGGAGGTGGAGGTTCGGAGGCCATGTCGTGGCCTTCCTTCGTCATTGCGTGTTGACGGATCCGCAAACGCGATGCACCTTGGAGGTCCCAGTACCTCGACGGGATCCCAGCGGCCGCGATGTGGCCGTCCCGACAAGGAGAGCTCCAAGATGACTCCCGCCGTTTCCGTTGGCATCGTTGGCACGCAGATCGCACTGATCCTGCTCGCCCTCATCATCGGCGTCGCTGCCCGCCAGCGCCGCGCCGCCGTCGCCTTCGCCTGGATCAGCACGATCCTCGCGCTTGCCGCAATCGGGATCGCAGGTGCCGCCACGGCGCCGGGCGAGGCCTTCGGCATTACCGGCGAGACGAGCCGCTACATCGTCTATGGCGTCACCGCCTTCATCGCTGCCGCCATCGCGTGGGCAGTCGTCGCTGTCGTCGGCGTCCGGCTCCGTGCAGCGCAGGAGCGCTACTACGCCAAGCCCGAGACCCGCGAGGCACTCGCCATGGAGCTGCGCGAGGTGCTGCGCACCGAGGGCATCCAGCTCGACGAGCGCCTCTCCCGTGCCGAGCAGGAGCGTGAGCAGTTCCTGTTCGCCCTCGAGGACCAGCACGCACGCCAGATCAAGGGCCTCGCCGACGAGTACCAGCACGAAGCCGGCACCATCCTCCGACACCTTCTCGACCAGCTCGCTGCAGAACGCCTGCAGCCCATGGTCGAGGAGCGCCTCGCCGAGCAGCGTTCTGCCATCGAACGCGAGCTGGGCGCAATCGATTCGGCAGTTGCCGGCGAGGCGCTCATGACCATCCGCACCGACTACGCAGCCCTCGAGGCCGAAGTCGAGGCAGCCGCCGCACGCATCGAGACGCTGCGCGAGATGAACCCGGATCTCGGCCTGGAGGAGAAGGTCGCAGCCCGCCTCGCCAAGATCGACGAGGTCATCGACGCCCGCGTCGCCGAATCCACCACGTCGCTTGACGCCAAGGTCGCAGCCCGCGCCGCCGAGCTCGAGGCCCGCCTCGCCAGCGTCGACGCACTGCTCGACGAGAAGATCGAGGCATCCGGC
>JAOPYU010000068.1 GCA_025964455.1 Thermoleophilia bacterium
CACCGCTCCGGGTCGTGGCTGACGATGAGCACCTTGGTGCTGGGAGCCGGCACCGGAGTCGGCTCGAACCGGCGGGACGTGCGGGACGTCACGGGTCTCGCGTCGAAGACCTGCGCAGCGAGCAACACAGCTTCACCGCAGCTGAGCTCGTCCTCGCGGTCGGGAGCGGTGGGGAGTTGGTCGTCGACTGCCGTGAACGGATCCATGTATGTGTCACACCCACGTCGTACGCACATATTCCGCGGTTTTCGAGCTACCGCACATACCGGCCGTGAAGCCTCTGGAACATGTTCTCCAGCGGTGGCACGCGACACGAGCTGCAAACATGGGCAGAACCTGCCGCAAACGAACCGAGCCGTGAAACGAGACGCCGGGAATCCGAGGATGACTAGTCGTACGAGGGACTTCGGGGGACGGGTCATGCAGGGAATTGCACGCGGGATGGAGTCGATCGCTGCCATGCGCAGCGCCGGTCGGGAAGCAGCTACGGGCCGTCTGCGCTCGGTGCTGTTCTACACCGAGGGCCAGTCCCTCGGCGGAAAGAGCGGCGACCAGCACGTGATCCTCGACGGGCTGCGTCGGGCGGGCCTCGATGCGGAGATGGTGGACCTGGGCGACGTGAGCCAGGCTGCCGACGGCTCGCTCCTGCTGCGCAACCGCGCGACCGGTGAGCTCGCCCCGTGGCAGGACCCCCACTCCGCACTGATGTATCACGGCGCCATCGCTCCACCGCGATCCATGGAGCTGCTCGGCGCGATGCAGGAGCGAGGCACCGTCGTGGTCAACGGTCCGGACGCGTGGCCGATCCTGACCGACAAGCTGCGCTTCGCCGACTACATGACCGAACGTGGCGTGCGGGTGATCCCGACCCACGAGGCCACGTCGCGGGCCGAGCTCCATGCCGCATTGGAGGCGAACGGCGGCGAAGCGATCTTCAAGAAGGCGATCTCGACGGAGGGCGACGACATCTTCGTCGCGCGCTCCGCAGCTGACGCCGACCACGTTGCCGATCGACTCGACGAGCTCGGGGGTGCGGTGATCGCCCAGCCACTCGTGGACAGCCGGATCGCCACCGTGGAGCCTGGGATCGCAGCACGGCTGCGACCCGAGGAGTACGGCCGGCGCCATGAGTTCCGCATCAACACCGCGCGCATGCCCGACGGGCAGATCCGCGTCGATGCGGCGTACATGCGCGTCTCGCCCGACGCGGAGCAGGTCGTCAACAACGTCGCCCAGGGGGCCCGGGCGATCGGCATCGACTTCGCGGACCTGCACCCCGCGGACCAGCGCACCATGCTCGACGCCGCCCGTGCGCTCCCGCCCTCCGGCAAGCTCGTCGGATGGGACCTGATCGGCCAGCCCGGCAAGCGCATGGTGATCGAGGGCAACTCCGGTTCGGGCCTGCCGAACGGCAGCGAGGGCATCGACCCGCGCGAGGTGGTTAAGGCATACGGCGTGATCATGCGCGACGCAGCGGAGCAGAGCCCGCTCCCCTGACGCTCAGCGGGGTTGGTGCTGCTCGCTCGCGACGCGCTCGGCGGCATCGCGCTCGACGGCGGCATCCTGCTCCGCGACCCACTTGGCGTGGTGGTGCTCGGCGAACTCGCGATCGACGTCCCCGTACGTCATCCCGCGCAGGGCCGCGCGGGTCATTGGATGGATCGCCGCGAGGTAGACGTGTCCGACCACGAGCAGTGTCAGGAACAGCGAGAACAGGTCGTGCACCGGCACGGTGCCCATGAAGCGGTACTCCGTGTTGCGCTCGCCGTACCAGAGCAGGAAGCCGGTCAGGTACAGGATGAACATGCCGCCCGAGAGCATCGCCGTGTTGAGCTTCTGCCCGGCGTTGAAGCGGCCCTGCGGAACCGGCGACACCTTCCCGAGCTGCTTGACGGGGCCGGCCTTGAGCCATGCGACGTCATCGGCATCGAGGTACTGGACCTCCCGGACCGAGCGCAGCACGGCGCGAAGGTTGCCGAGCAGCGGCACCGCGAGCATCGCGACGCCCAGGGCGATCGCCGACCACAGGTGTATGTCCTTGGCGTCGGGCCGGCTGATGTAGGCCGACAGCGCCGGGAAGTAGAGCGCGAGCCCGGTCCCGAGCATGAGCGAGAAGGTGACCACGACGACCCAGTGCAGCACACGCTCGGTCGCGGTGAAGCGCTTCAGCCGCGTCGGCGCGGCCTCAGATGTTGATGCCATTGGACCGTCCCACGTAGGCGTCGACGTCGTAGCCGCGCTGCTCCCAGTACCCGGGCATCATCTCGCTGTCGAAGCGCAGCTCGCGGACCCACTTCACGCCCTTGTAGCCGTACATCTCGGGGAGCACCATCCGCAGCGGCGAGCCGTGCTCGCGGGTCAGGGGCAGGCCGTCCATCGTGTGGGCGAGGACGTTGCCCTCGACCGTGAACTGCTCCATCGTGACCTGGTCCATGTACGAACGCTCGAGCGAGAGCATCGACACGAACTTGGCGCTGGGCTTGGGCTTGACGCGCTCGATGATCTCCGACGGCAGGATGCCCTGCCACTTGACGTCCATGACCGACCAGCCGGTCACGCAGTGGAAGTCGGATGTCAGTCGGTTGGAGGCCCACGACTGGACCTCGTCCCAGGAGAGCTCAACGGGGTTCTCGACCTCGCCCGTGATCTTGAGCGTGAAATCGTCCGGCTCGAACACCGGCATCGGGCTCTCCACCGCATAGATGCGCCAGCCGCCGCCGGGCTTCACCGATTCGGTCACGCGCGAGACGGCGCGGGTCACGTCACCGAAGCGCGAGAGCACGAACAGGGCGCCGATGCCCGATGCGACGGTGGCGAGGAATGCGCGCCGACCGATCGGACGTTCCCAGGCCGAGACCTCGGCCGGGCCGTCGGGCGCGTGGGCGAGCGGTGCGTCGTGATCGTTGGATTCCATGCCGAGACGGTGCCTTCCCCGAATGTGCTCGGTTGGACCCTACCGTCCACTCGAAGGGGCCCGGCGGCCAACGTCGCCCCCGTCGAGCAGGCTACGATGTGGCGCAATGGCTCGTCCGCGCCCGACACCGCTCCCTGGCACGCGCATGTCTCGACTGCGCGAGCAGCTGTATGCGCGTCAGGGCGGGAGCTGCCACTACTGCGGGCGGGAGATGACGCTGCGCACGTACGCGATCCAGGATTCGCTCGCGGACACGGACGCCACGATCGAGCACCTCGTGCCGCGCGTGCTCGGCGGACGCGACATCCCGCAGAACCTCGTCGCGGCGTGCCACGGCTGCAATCGCATCGGCGCGCGCATCGACAAGTGGTGCGTCGAGACGTTCGGCGGACGCCGGGCGCCGCGGACGCGCCGGACCGGCTGATCGAGCGATGCTCGTGCTCCACGCAGCGCTGACTGCCGACGGCGACCTGCTCGCATGGGCGCAGCATGCGGATGGTGGCGGCGAGGACGACGGTGCTGGCGTGTCGGGCGCGATCGACGCGATCGTCACGACGGGGCGCGCGCGGCCGATCGAGCTGCTCGAGGGAACGCTGCTGCGCGAGGGCGAGCTGGTCCAGGCGCAGGTGGCGACTGTCCGGCTCGATCCGGGCGAAGCGATCGAGCTCATCGCGGCATGCGAGCCCGGGCTGCGCCTGCCGGCGCCGGGCGTGCGGCCGGGGGCGGAGTTCGCGGCGCTCGGTGCACTGCTCCGCATTGCCGGTGCGACCGTGCTGCGCCAGGAGCTGCTGCCGTCGGTGCGCTGGACGGGCGAGGGACGCCGGTCGCTCGCCGCGTGCTGGGAACCCATCCCGGGCCCGCACCTGCGCGACGCGCTGGATGCAACCTCGCGTGCACTGCCCGACGTGGTGCGCGCATTCGGCGCCGAGGCCGCGCCGATGTCGCGCCTCGCGCTCGCCTTCGTCGGGCGGATCGTCGACGCGCTCGTACGCGCGCGACTGCTGGATGCGCCTGTCGAGATCGAGACGCGGCCGGCGGACAGCCTCCACGATCGATGGCTCGACGCACTGTGCTCGTCGACCGATGCCCGCATCGAGGGACCCACAGATGCGCTCGATCGCCTGCGCGAGGAGGTCGGCCAGTGGCAGCGGCGACTGCGCCGTTCGAGCGCCGCGCCGTTCCGCCTCTGCATGCGGCTCGAGGAGCCGTATGATCCGAGCGAGGACGGCACGGGCGACGCGTGGACGCTCCGTTTCCTGCTGCAGCTGCGCGAGGATCCGAGCGTCCTTGTCGACGCGTCCGAGGCGTGGGAGACCACCGGACCGCGCCGCGAACTCCTTGCGCGGCACGGCTTCCATGCCGGCGAGCACCTGCTTGCGCCGCTCGGGGAGGCAGCCCACGCCTTCGAGCCGATCGCCGATGCGCTCCGCGCCGGAACCCCGTCGAGCTGCGAGCTCGACACGGCGGGGGCGCACGAGCTGCTCGCCCGCGTCGCGCCGCTCCTTGAATCGCTCGGGGTCGCAGTGTTCATCCCTGCGTGGTGGCGCGGGCGCGACGGGCGATGGCAGGCGAGCGTCCGCGCCGAGGTGCGGACCGAACTCACCGGTGGTCGTCGCACGCTCGACGCGCTCAACCTCGCGACGCTGGTCGAGTACGACTGGCGCCTCGCGCTCGGCGAAGCCACGCTCACGCGCGATGAGCTGACGCGGCTCGCCGCGCAGAAGTCCGGGCTCGTGCGCATTCGCGGCCACTGGGTGGAGCTCGACGCCGCCGAGCTTCGGGCGGCGATCGCCCATCTCGAGCGCCTCGAGGCGGATCCTGCGACGCCCGCGCGTGGCGGCGGGGCTGGACGCACGGCGCCGCTCGGGCGGCTGCTGTCCACGCCCGGCGCCGCGGTCGTCGACACCGCCGGCGTCGACATGGCGGAAGTACTCGCTCGCGCCGCGCAGGAGCAGCCGCTCGCCGACGTGGAGGTGCCCGCAGGCCTGACCGCCACGCTGCGCCCGTACCAGCACCGCGGCTACGGATGGCTCGCGACGATGTCGCGCCTCGGGCTCGGGGCGTGCCTGGCCGACGACATGGGTCTCGGCAAGACGGTGCAGGCGCTCGCGGCGATCCAGCTCGCGTGGGAGGAGGCAGCCCCCGATGGGCGCCGTCCCACGCTGCTCGTGTGCCCGACCTCGGTCCTCACCAACTGGTTGCGCGAGACGGAGCGCTTCACGCCGGACCTGCCCGCGATCGTGCACCACGGCAGCGGCCGATCGCGCGGCGAGGAGTTCGTCGCGAGCGCGCGCGATGCCGGGCTCGTGATCACGAGCTACGCGCTGCTCGCGCGCGACATCGACGACCTGCAGGCGGTCGCGTGGCACTGCGTGGTGCTCGACGAAGCACAGAACATCAAGAACCCGGGGACCCGCCACGCCGTCGCGGCGCGCTCGCTCCAGGCATCGTCGCGCATGGCACTGACCGGCACTCCCATCGAGAACCACGTCGGCGACCTGTGGTCGATCATGGAGTTCCTGGGGCCCGGCCTGCTCGGCACCCAGGCGGACTTTCGCCGGCGCTACCTGCTCCCCATCCAGTCGGGCAGCTTCCCGGAGGCGGCGGCGCGGCTGCGGCGACTGACGTCCCCGTTCATCATGCGTCGCACCAAGTCCGATCCGGATGTGGCGCCGGACCTGCCCGACCGGCTCGAATCGATCGCGTACTGCTCGCTCACGACGGAGCAGGTGACGCTGTACGAGGCGATCGTGCGCGATGCGGAGAAGACGCTGCGCATGTCAGTCGACGACGCGCGGCGCAGTGGCATCGAGCGGCGCGGCACGATCCTCGCAACGATCTCCCGACTGAAGCAGGCATGCAACCACCCGGCGCAGCTGCTCGGTGACAACTCACGCGTCGCCGGCCGCTCCGGCAAGCTGGCGCGGCTCGAGGAGCTCACCGAGACGATCCTGGAGCAGGGCGAGCGCGCACTGG
>JAOPYU010000092.1 GCA_025964455.1 Thermoleophilia bacterium
CAGCCCTCCCGGATGCGACACGCTCCTCTCCCGTGTATCGCTCCAGGGCCAGCATCCGTCCCACTTCGCGCTCCGATCGCCCGCGGCGATCCCACGGGTGGGTGCGCCGGAGCGGGGCGACATCGCCAGCTGCGGCCGGCCCGTGGCCGCTCCTTCCCGGGCGGCATCAGCGGCCATCCCCGCGACCGACGACGGCCACGCGGGCCCCCCGGGCGCACCGCGCAGCCCCGGAACCCGCGACCATCCGCACCGGACCCGTGAAAGGACGCGCCACCGTGACCAGCCCCTATGCCACCACGCTCCTGCAGGAGACCGTCGAGCCCGCTCGGCGGCATGCTCCGGTCGAGCACCAGCGATCCGTCACGCACGTCGTCGCGCCCCAGCAGATGGCCGCGCCGATGATGCAGCAGCCGCAGCCGCAGGTCGTCTACGTCACGGCGCCTGCCGCTCGTGGCGGCGCGATGGCCGCCCTCGTTCTCGGCCTCATCGTGATCCTGCTCGGCGCAGCCGCGCTGGTCGGGGGCTACCTCGTCACGCGCTCCTCCTCGCCGACGGCCGATGAGGCCGCGCTCGTCTCCGGCGTCGCCTCCCGCGAGGCGTACCTCGCCGGCCGCGACCGCGCCATCGACGCCGGCCGCCAGCAGGCGCTCGAGAACGCCGGCTCCACGACCGCACTCCGCGCTGCGATCGCGCGCAACGAGGCCTACGCCAAGGCGTTCGCCCGCGGCGAGAAGGCCGGCCGCTCCAGCTACCGCCGCCCCACGTACTCCGGTTACTCCGGCTACCGCAGCCCGCGCTACTCCTCGGGCGGTTTCGGCGGCTATCAGGTGGCGCAGGCCTTCGGCCAGGCGCAGAACCTCGCCAACATCACCGGCGCCCCGGTCGACGTCGAGATCTACTGACGCGTCCATCCCGCCTCGCGCCCTGAGCGCCTGCTTCTCTACGATTTGGGTGACGTTAGCCGCAGCGTGTGCGGTCAACGTCACCCAAATCTCTTCCCGCCCCTGAGCGAGCCGGGCGAGGCAGGACTCCGGCGCCCGCCCGCGAACTCCGCAGTGACCCTCGGCGTGCGCCGAGCGCTCGCAAGCAGGGCCGCCGTGTTGCGACCTGCCCGCGATCGCACTAGCATCGGGGGCGAGGGAGCGCAGTCGACCGACCGCGACCCAGGAGCACCGCATGGAGGCACCCCCGTTGAGCAGCGCCACACTGGATCGACCCGTCGAGACGACCGGCACGCTCGCATGCCCGCACTGCAAGAAGCAGTTCGCGCCGTCGGTGGATGCCACCCAGCCCCCCCGCCTGCAGGGTGCCAAGTGCCCCAACTGCAAGCTGTTCGTCCCGGCGCGCATCGTGAGCGCCGCCTTCCCCGCCTGAGGCATCGTCGCGCCCCGCGGCGCGCCTGACCAGCGCATCGTCGCCGACGATCTGCTAGCCTTTCGGCGAATTTCCCCTCCACCCAGGAGACGTGCGTAAGCATGGCCAAGAACTCAGTTCGCCAGAAGATCACGCTCGCTTGCCCCGATTGCAAGCGACGCAACTACGAGTCCCAGAAGAACAAGCGCAACCATCCGGATCGCGTTGAGTTCTCCAAGTACTGCCGTTGGTGTGGCAAGCACACCGCGCACAAGGAAACTCGCTGACCGTGGCAAAGGCCGCGAGCAGTGGAGGCTCGGGCCCGGGCAATCGCCCGGTTCCCCCGGCAGGCAGTCGCACCGGCGCGCGCCGTTTCGTGCGCGAGTCGTGGGGCGAGCTGCGCAAGGTGCAGTGGCCGACGCGGCAGCAGGTCGCGCAGGGCACGCTCGTCGTCGGCGTCGTGACCGCGGTGTTCGCGGGCTACATCAGCATCGTCGACCAGGTTGCCGTACGTCTCGTCAAGCAGCTCAACGACTTCCTCGGTTAGGGATACAGCGACCATGTACAACTGGTACGTCATCAACACGTATTCGGGTCACGAGAAGAAGGTGGAGGCCAACCTCCACCAGCGCTTCAAGTCGGCCGCCGAAGACGTGCGCTTTGCCTTCCGCGAGGTCATCGTCCCCACCGAGATGGTCCAGGACACGGACAAGGACGGCAAGAAGTTCATGAAGGAGCAGCGAACGCTCCCGGGCTACCTGCTCGTCCACATGAACATGGACAACAAGAACGCCCGCCTGCTCGTTCGCGACACGCCGGGCGTCACCAACTTCGTCGGCCCGCTCGGCGAGCCCGTGCCGCTGAGCCGCGCCGAGCTCTCCAAGCTCGTGAGCACCGCCGCGCCGGAGACCACGAGCGCGACCGCGGCTGCTGCAGCCGAGGAGAAGGTCGCACCGACCGTCCTGTTCGAGCTCGGCGAGATCGTCAAGGTGATGAGCGGTCCGCTCAGCGACTTCGACGGTGAGATCACCGAGATCAACGTCGAACAGCAGAAGCTCAAGGTGCTGGTCTCGATCTTCGAGCGCCAGGTGCCGGTCGAGCTGCCGTACGACCAGGTCCAGAAGATCTAGCACCGCACACCTGCGTGGCGCCTGCCCGGCGACGCGCGACACCGCCCGCAAGCCACCACGCCCCGAGAGAAGAAGATCATGGCCAAGAAGGTCCTCAAGGAAGTCAAGCTGCAGATCCCCGGCGGCCAGGCGAACCCCGCCCCGCCGGTCGGTCCCGCGCTCGGCCAGGCCGGCGTCAACATCATGGAGTTCTGCAAGTCGTTCAACGCCCAGACGGGCGACATGAACGGCACGCTGATCCCGGTCGTGATCACGGTGTACGAGGACCGCTCGTTCACCTTCATCATGAAGCAGCCGCCCGCGGCCGTCCTCATCAAGCAGGCGATCAACCTGAAGTCGGGCTCGGCGGTGCCGCACCGCGACAAGGTCGGCAACCTGACGCAGGACCAGCTTCGCGAGATCGCCCAGAAGAAGATGTCCGACCTCAATGCCAACGACGAGGAAGCCGCGATGCTCATCATCGCCGGCACCGCTCGCTCGATGGGCGTCACGGTCGACCTGTAAGACCCCGGCGGCCGCGACTGCGGCACCGGACCACCACACCAACTGACACGTGGGAGATGCGCAGCACACGGCTGCGGTCGCTGGAACCACAGAGGGACACACCATGGCCGAGACCACGATTCGCCGCGGCACCTCCAAGCGCTGGCGCACCCAGCGCGAGCAGGTCAACCGCGAGCAGCCCTACCACCCCCTTGCCGCGTTCGAGCTGCTCAAGACGCTCGGCTCGGACAAGTACGACGAGGCGGTCGAGGCCCACTTCAAGCTCGGCCTCGACGTGCGCAAGGCGGACCAGATGCTCCGCTCCACGACGACGCTGCCGCACGGCATCGGCAAGACCGTGAGCGTGCTCGTGTTCGCCCAGGGCGAGAAGGTCGCCGAGGCCGAGGCCGCGGGCGCCGACTTCGTCGG
>JAOPYU010000148.1 GCA_025964455.1 Thermoleophilia bacterium
CGCGCAGGCGTGGGCCGGGCCGCGGCCGGCGCCGCGGGAGAGCAGACCGGGCCGGCCCTCGAGCCCTCGCCGCGTGCGCGCACGCTCTACGTGCGCGGGTTCTTCACCAACCTGCTCAACGTCAAGATCGCGCTGTTCTACATCGCCTTCCTGCCGCAGTTCGCCCCCGCGGGGGACGACTTCGTGCTGGCGTCGCTCGGGTTGGCGCTCGTCCAGGCCCTCGTGGGATTCCTGTGGCTGATCAGCTACGCCGCGCTCGTCGCGCGCGCCGGACACGCGCTCGGCACCAGCCCGCGGGCGAAGGCCTGGCTCGAGGGAACGACGGGCGCTGCCCTCGTCGGATTCGGCGTGCGGCTCGCCAGCGCCTCGCGCTAGGGTCAGGCGCGCAGCGCGGCGGCGAGTCCGGTGCGCGCCAGCGCGACGTCGGCCGCCGCGTTCAGTGCGGGGTCATTGAGCTGCGCGGCCCCCCGACGGATCGCCTCGGCGAGCGATCGCCAGGATCCACCCTGCTGCCAGGCGGCCCGGTCACGGATGACGAGCCACAGCAGCTGCTCGGCGCGCTCGCGACCGACCTGGTCGCGCAACGCGATGAAGGTCGCGGTCACGACGCCGCCAGCAGCGTGTTCCTCCACGCCGGCGCGCGTCGCGGCGGCGTAGTCGGTCACGACGTGGCCGAGCGTCTTCACGCCAGAGCGCGCGCTGCCGACGTCACGGATCGCGCCACGGGGGCGTCCCGCAGCATCGCGTACGAAGAAGTCCTCACCGAGCAGGTCGTCTCCGGTCGCGAGGATGGCGGCTGCATCAGCGATGCCCTCGAGGATCCCCGCGTGCGGCGTGGCGCCTTCGGGCATGGTCGCGAACTGCACGACGTGGACCAGCTCGTGCACGGCGGCATCCACGGTGAGCAGCGCGTCGGCGCGCGCCGGCACGCTGCTGCGTCCTGCGAGGGCGTTGCGCGTACCCACGGAGACGGTGCCGACCGTCGCCCAGGGGCCGCGCTTGGACGCGTCGCCGTCGCGCAGCACGAGCGTCACGCCCGTGCCTGCGTCGTCGATCCCGGCGAGCTGTGCGCGCTCGCGAAGCAGCTCCACGGCGCGGACCAGGGCCCGGATCGCAGCGCGCTCAGCCGCGGTGAGCCGACGATCGCGCAGCGCCGCGGCGGCAGAGCCGACCGCGGTGCGTCGACCACCCGGGCCGGCGATCGCCACCTGCACGCGCTCGGCGTCCACCGCGGCGAGCGGCAGTCGAGGCGTGGATATGGGCGAGACGGACATGGTCCGTCTGCATCGGCTCCTGCGCGCGCTCGCGTGACGGCCGTTGTTGCGTGCTCGACACACTGCACGACGCCACCTGTACGCTGCACGCCCCCATGTCGAGCACCTCCTCAGACACCGTCATCGAGGCGCGCGACGTCGCGCGCACCTTCCACGTCCCTGTCCGCGAGCCGGGCCTCGGCGCGTCGCTGCGCGCCGTGGTGCGCCGGCGAACGCGCGCGGTGCACGCCGTGGACGAGGTCTCCTTCACGATCGGGCGCGGCGAGGTCGTGGGCTTCCTGGGCCCCAACGGCGCCGGCAAGACGACCACGCTCAAGATGCTGAGCGGGCTGCTGCACCCGAGTGCGGGCAGCGTGCGGGTGCTCGGCGTCGATCCGGCGGCGCGCTCACACGACTTCCTGCGACGCATCTCGCTCGTGATGGGCCAGCGCCAGCAGCTCGCCTGGGACATCCCGGCGCATGATTCCTTCGAGATGCTCCGCGTCGTCTACGACGTGCCGAAGGCCGAGTACCGCGAGCAGCTCGACGAGCTCGTGGCACTGCTGGAGCTCGAGACGATCATGGACAAGCCGGTGCGCCAGCTGTCGCTCGGTGAGCGGATGAAGTGCGAGCTCGCGGCGGCCCTCATCCACCGCCCCGACGTGCTGTTCCTCGATGAGCCGACGCTCGGCCTCGACGTGCAGGCGCAGCGCCGCGTGCGCGAGTTCATCGGTCGCTACGCCGCGCGCACGGGCGCGACCGTGCTCCTCACGAGCCACTACATGGCTGACATCGAGGCGCTCACCGCGCGCGTCGTCGTCATCCACCACGGGCGCCTGCAGTTCGATGGGGCGCTGCGCGAGCTGGCCACGCGCACCAGCGACCGCAAGCTCGTCACCGTCACGTTCTCCCCGGACAGCGCCGCGGCGTGCGACGAATCGATCGCGCGCGCACAGGCCGAGACCTGCGGCGACGTGGTGGACGTCGACGGGGCCGAGTGCGTCGTGGAGGTGCCGCGCGCCGAGGTGCGCGAGCGCATGTCGGCGCTCCTCGACCTGCCAGGCGTGATCGACTTCACGGTGGAGGACGAGCCGATCGAACGCGTCATGGAGCGCGTCTTCGCGACCCCGGCGAGCGACGAGCGGTGACCCCGGCGCTCGCTTCGGTGCGCCAGACCACGCGCGGCGTCGGGGCCGCGGTCCGGCTCAACCTGCTCGTCGCGGCGCAGTACCGCGCCAACATGGCGGTCTGGTCGGTGGCGAGCCTGCTGCAGATCGTGGTGTACCTGTCGGTGTGGCGCGCGGTCGCTGAAGCGGGTGGCGGCACGACCGGCGGCTACGACGCGGGGAGCTTCGCGGGCTACTTCCTCGTGCTCATCGTCGTGCGCGAGCTGACGATGACCTGGATGCCGTGGGAGTTCCCGGGCTACGTGCGCAAGGGCTCGCTCGCGCCGCTCATGCTCCGGCCGCTCCACCCGATCGCCTACATCGGCTCGGGGATGGTCGCCTACCGGCTCCAGAGCATGGCGATGACGATCCCGGCCGCTGCCGTGCTCTTCATAGGTTTCGATGCGACCATCGATTCCGGACTCGGTGCGCTCGCCGCGGCGGTCGTCATCCTGCCGCTCGCGAGCGCCGTGCGGTTCCTCGCCGATTCACTCCTCGCGCTGACGTCGATGTGGCTGGTTCGCATCGATGGGATCCGCGGCATCTACTACCTGCTGCTGCTCCTGCTCGGCGGGCAGTTCGCGCCGCTCGCCGTGCTCCCGGAGTGGCTGCAGGCGGTCGCCAAGGCGCTCCCGTTCTACTGGACCCTCGGTTATCCCACCGAGCTGCTCGTCGGCCGGGCCGATGTCGCCGACGCCTGGATCGGTGCGGCGGTGCTCGGCGCCTGGACGCTCGGGCTGTTCGCCGCCCTGCGCCCCACTTGGCGCGCCGGGGCACGGGCCTTCGAGGCGGTGGGCTCATGATCGGCGGCCATGAAGCCCGTGTCATCGGTTCACATGCGAAGGTCGCGGCGAGCGTCGAGCTGCAGTACCGCTCCAACTTCTGGATCTACCTGGTCAACGCCCTGGTCACCCTCGGGCTGTCACTGTCGAGCATCGCGCTGGTGTACCGCCACGTCGACCAGGTCGGCGGGTGGAGCTCCGACGACCTGCTCGTGGTGGTCGGCGTGTTCTTCGCCCTCGGTGCGATCGTCAACGGCGTCGTGCACTCGTCGATGTCGAAGCTGGTCGCGGACATCCGCCACGGCGACTTCGACTACCGGCTGCTCAAGCCGGTCGATGCCCAGCTGGTCGCGCTCGCGCAGCAGCCCGAGCCCTGGCGCGTGCTGGACCTGGTCGTCGGGGCGCTCGTGGTCGCAGTCGGCATCGGGCGCGGCGGGTTCGAGCAGTTCGGCGCCGGTGGGCTGGCCGGAGCGCTCGCCGCAGCCGGCGTGATGTTCCTGTGTTCGGTCACCATCGTCGCGTCGTTCTGGGCGCTGCTCGCGAGCATGACCTTCTGGACCGTGCAGGGCGAGGGCATCCTCTGGGCGCTCGACGACATGTACGACCACCTGCGCTGGCCGATCACGATCTTTCCCGACGGCTTGCGCCTCGCGCTCTCGACGATCTTCCCTGCGGGGCTGGCCGTGACGGTGCCCGCGCTGGCTCTGACAGGTCGCCTCGATGCGACGGCCGCAGCATCCGCCGTGGCGATGGCGGCCGGGCTCGCCGCCGCGGCGCGCCTCGTCTGGCGCGTGGCGGTCCGCCGGTACGAGGGCGCCTCGGCCTGATCGAGGCGTGCCGAGCGCGCCGCGTGGGCACACGGCTCCCATGCCTGCTGCGACCCCCGGCGACGACGCACCCCTGGACGACTTCTTCCAATCCGCCGACGCGGCGGCGGACGGACCGTCGGGCCCCGAAGGTCCGGCGACGCCGCGCGCGCTGCCGCCGCGGCTCGGCCTGCTGGAGCCGTTGTCCGACGAGGAGTTCGACGCCGTCGCGCGCGCTGCCAAGCTCGCGTTCCCCGAGGCCGAGGTGGAGGTGTTCGCCCAGGGCTCCGAAGCCGACCGCTTCTACATCCTGGTCGAGGGGATGGTGGAGGTCGTGCGGGACGGCGAGCTGCTCGCGACGCTCGGCCCCGGCTCGTTCTTCGGCGAGAGCTCGCTGCTCGTCGGTGGTCGACGTTCGGCGACGATCCGCACGGTCACCTCGAGCGCGCTGTGGTCGGTCAGCTACGAGGCGTTCCGCGGCGCCGTCTCACACCACCTGCTCGCCGACGAGCTCGCCGGGCACGAGGTGCGCGCCCGCATCGACTCGACACCCGAGCACGCGTTCGGCTCCCCCGACGACAGCCCCCGCTCCGACCCCTGATTCGCCCCCGAGAGAATCTGGTGACGTTGTTGGCGGAATCCGGTACCAACGTCACCAAATTTGTTTCGGAGGGCCAGCGGATGGGGCCACGGCGGCGGCCGGGTGCGGCCAGCCGGCGTCCCGTTCTGGAACGCGGCGAACCGGCAGCGCGAGGAGTGGGCACGATGACCGGTCCCTCGCGCCCCACCCCCCCGTCGGCACTCGACGGCTATCGCAGGCTCGCCCGCACCCGCGGCGCGGCCACTGCTGAACCCGTCGGCCTGCTCGGCGACGGTGCGGCTGCGCGCCGCGCGCGGCGACCACGCATCGGCGCTCGGGCGGTCGGTACGGCTCGCCTGGTCGCCTTCACCGCCGTCCTCGTGCTGATCGTCGCCACCTCCGTCGGACTGGCGAGCGCCGACACCGAGCGCGAGGCCGCCCCGACGCGCCGCGCGGCATCGACCGACGCCCCTGCCGCGTCGACGTCGACGCACCGTGCCTCCAGCACGCTGCGGACCGTGGAGACGAGCACGGCCGCACCGG
>JAOPYU010000159.1 GCA_025964455.1 Thermoleophilia bacterium
GAGTGCCCCGGCGATCAGCAGCCCGCGTGGTCCGCGCCGGTCGGCGATCCGGCCGAACGTCGGCGCCAGCGCGAGCAGCACCACCGTCGTGGGGACCTGGACGATGCCGGCCTCGAAGGCGGTGTAGCCGACCGCGGGCGACTGCAGGTACAGGGACGCGAAGAATCCCGAGGCGCCGAGCGCTCCGTACATCGTGACGGTCGCCGCGAGTGCCGCGACGAACGACCGGCGCCGCAGCAGCTCGCCGGGGATGAGCGGCGTGGCTCCCCCGCGCTGGCGCCGGACCACCACGGCCAGTGACACCGCCACCACGACCGCGATCATCGCCGCGCGATCGCCGCCGAGCGCCGAACGCTCGACCAGCAGGGCCGTCACACCGCCGATGCTCAGCGTCGCGACGGCGAGCGACCACGCGTCGGGCGCACGCGTGGATTCCGACATGGCGAGCGGCCGGCCACGATCCGACGCGAGCACGATCGCCAGCACCGCCAGCGGCACGTTGACCAGGAAGATCCAGCGCCACGAGGCGAGCTCCACGACCGCACCACCGAGCGGCGGACCGACCAGGATCGCCGCGCTCGTGAACGACGTCCACAACCCGATCGCCCGCCCGGCATCCTTGGCCCACGATGCACGCAGCAGCGCGAGGCTCGACGTGGTCAGCAGCGCCGCCGCGACGCCCTGGACAGCGCGCCCCAGCAGCAGCAGCGCCTCGCTCGACGCGAAGCCCACGCCGATCGACGCCACGGCGAACGCCAGCGTCCCGGCGCGGAACGCCCGCTGCAGGCCGATGCGGTCCGCAACGGCGCCGGCGGCGAGGTAGCACGCCGACAGCGTCAGCGCGTACGAGAGCACGGCCCCCTGCTGCCCGGACAGCCCCAGCTCGAGGTCGCGACCGATCGCTGGGAGCGCGACGTTGACCACCGTCACGTCGAGGAAGGCGAGCGCCGAACCGATCGACGTCGCGGCCAGCAACCGGCGCCGCGTCGCGGTATCCACGGCGTCGGTCACGTCGCGACCTCGCGCGCCGCACGTCGCGCGCGGTCGTGCTGCCTGGTCGCGATGTAGAGCACCTTGTCCACCGTCGCGTGCACGACCCCGTCGCCGTCCACGAGCTCCACGACATAGGTGCGATCGATCGAGCCCCCGCCGGCGTCGACCGCGGCGCGCACCGCCGCGACCTCCGCGTCGTCCACGCGGAACGTCGCCGTCAACGTGCTGCGGCCCGGCACCCGGAAGCGGATCGATGCCGCCTTGTCCCAGACCACGTAGTCGCTGCCGAGGCGTTCCAGCAGCATCAGCATGTAGTACGGGTCGACGGCGCCGTACAGGCTGCCACCGAAGATCGTGCCGACGTAGTTGCGCGTACGCCACGAGAGCGGCAGCCGCACGCGCAGCTCGCTCCAGTCCGGCGCGATGTGCGTGACCCGACCGCCGGTGCCGCGGATGCACGGCCACAGGTTGAACACCAGGCGCATCAAGCGGGGGCTTCGACGCATGCGGACACGGAGTGACATGCGGCGTCCGTACCCGCTCGGGTGCCAATGCGGACGCCGACCGGGTACAGTCAGTACCCCAGGGCGATTAGCTCAGCTGGGAGAGCAGTTCCTTTACACGGAAAAGGTCGGCGGTTCGAGCCCGTCATCGCCCATCTCCGCCGCCGCGCGGATCAGCCGCGGCCGCTGCCGAGCGTCGCAGGCAGCGGGCGCAGGTCGAGCACCTGGGCGGCGCCGACGATCGCGAGCGCCTTGGCGTGGCGACCCACCGGGGTGGCCGAGGCGAGCAGCGCGAGGTCTGCACCTACGCGCGTGTTGGACGCCGCTGCGCCGCGCAGGAACGCCGGCACGACGAACAGCTGCCCGGGGTGCGTGGCCACGACGGCCCAGGCGCCGCCGTCCCTGACCGCCAGCTCGCGGGCCCCGGCCACGGCGTCGTCATAGGAGCTGCCGCGCTGCATGTAGAAGCGCGATCGCGGCACGAGACCGACGCGGACGTCGCTGCCATCGGCGCCGCGCAGCGCGAGCACGTCGAAGCTGGCGTGGTCGGCGCTCGGGCGCGGGGACGGGATCAGGCGGGCTGAGGCGTGGGAGGCGAGCTGCATGGCGCAACGCTACTCCTCCGCCGCCCCCTCGCGCGGCACCCCTCGACCATCGCCGCGTCGTCGCGCGAATCCCAGCTCGCCCAGCATCGCGCCGCCGCCCCACGAGATGTGTGCGCCGGCAGCCTCCAGTCGAAGTCGCAGCGCTCGGTCGCTCGTCGCGACCCGCACCGAGCGTCCCTCGGCGTGCGCTGCGATGGCGCGCGCGACGAGCTCGTCGTCCGCATAATCGGTCGCGACCAGCAGCACGGGGCCATCGGGGGCCGCGTCGGGTTCGCCGTCGAACACGGCGACGACGTCCTCGTCGGGCGCCTGCTCCAGCGCCCATGCCTCGAGCGCCTCGACGAAGGACGAGTCGCTCGGATTGGGCCATGCCGAGCGCTGCACGTTGCGCGCATCGACCAGCACCAGGCCACGGGGTGGCTCGAACGGCTCGGGCGAGCGCAGGAATTTCGGCAGTCGAGGTCGTCGCATTGCGTCGAAACCCTTGCACGCGGGAACGCATCGCGCATGGATGATCGACTTCTCGGACGATTCCGCCTCTTCCTCGTCGCGTGGACGGGCGCCGTCATCGCGCATTTCACTTATGTGCAGGCTCGAACGGACTGGGGCGCGCGCGACGTCCCGTGGGACTGGACCAATCCCTGGCACCCCACCTACTTCGGCGTGGTCAACGCCACGTTCTTCGTGGTCCCCTTCCTGATGTTCCACCTCCCCGTCGCAGCCCGCTACGGTGGGTGGTCGAGCGCGATCGGCCGCGCCATCATCGCGCTGGGGATCGGCACGACGCTCTGGGGATTCGGCAACTGCTACTGGTTCATCCAGAACGTGCGCGGCGTCGAGGCGCCCTATCCCTCGCTCGCGGACGCCGGCTACCTCGCGGTGCTCCCCTTCGCCGGCTGGGCGCTCTTCGAGCTCGCGAGGGTGGTCGGGCTCGACCGCCGCGACTGGCGCTGGCTACCGGCGGCGCTCGCCGTGGCCTTCCCGCTCAACGCGTACATCATGCTGCCGCAGGGGATCGGCGCGGGCACCTTCGACACGCCCCTCGCCGCGGTGATCTCCTCGACCTACGTCATCAGCGACGTCGTGCTCCTGGGCATCAGCATCCTCGTGGCGATCGGCGCCCGGCGCGCTGCGGGCGCGCGCTTCTTCGCACCGGTGCTCGCGGTCACCGCGGCCATCGCGATGCTGTACGTCGGCGACCTGGTGTTCAACTACCGCATCGCCAACGACCTGTTCTACAACGCCGAGGTGAGCGACATGATCTACGGAGTCTTCATCATCCTCAGCTCGGTCGCCGTCTGGCTCTTCCTGCGCGCCGACGTGCGTGCCGCCGCCGAGGCCGCCGCCGCCCACGACTCCTGGTCACCACTCGACGAGCAGGATGCCGCGGGCGACGGGCTCGACCTCACGCCGCTCGACGAGCTGGCCACGGCGATCGTGCGCGGCCAGGAGCGGGTGATGGGCGTGCACACGGCGCGTTCGATCGCGCGCAACGTCGTCGGGGTGGAGCTGCGCGAGGACCTCGGGCTCGCCGCAGTGATCGACGAGGTCGCCGTCGATGCGCTCGTGCGCGAGTACCGTTCGGTCGCGGGGCCGCTCGGCGAGATGGCGTGCTGGACGTCAGCGCGTCCGGTGTTCGCTCGCCACCCCGAGCTGCGGATCCGCAGCCTCGAGCGATTCCGTCAGGACTCCGAGGTCACCGGCGGCCCGACTGCACCGCAGCGCGTGCCGGTCGGCGCTCGCTGACCTAGGCGGCGAAGCGTGCAGGCGGGGTCGGCCTGACGTATGCCCGCGGCGTCGCAGCCGGGGGCACGACGGCGGGCTCGAGCTGGAACCGGCCTGCCACTTCAGCGAGGACCGTCGCCATGCTCGCCGTCTGTGCGGCGCCCGCGTCGAGCTCCTCCATCGACGCGCTCGTCTGCTGGGTCGCAGAGCCGACCGTCTCGGTCGAGAGCGATGCGTCGCGAGCGACGGCGGAGACTTCCTCGAGCGAGCTGAGGATGCCGCTCACGCGCGAGCTCGCTTCGTCGATCGCTGCGCGGATCTGCACGAAGGCGCTGCGCGCCTCGCCCACGACGACCGTGCCGTGGTCGGCGCGCTCTGCGGTGCGCTCGACCACGTCGACCGTGGTCGCGGTCTGGTCCTGGATCTCGGCCACGAGACGTGCGATCTGACCAGCGGACGACTGGCTCTCGATCGCGAGCTTGCGAACCTCGTCGGCGACGACCGCGAAGCCGCGACCATGGTCCCCGGCACGCGCTGCCTCGATGGCGGCGTTGAGCGCAAGCAGGTTGGTCTGGTCGGCGATGGTCGTGATCACGCCGACGAAATCGACGATCCGCGCCGATCGCTCCGAGAGCGAGCGGATCGCGTCGCGCACCTCGCGCGAGTTGTCGGCCAGGGCGGTCATGGTCTCGTCGGCGCGCTCGACGATCTCCACGCCGCGATCTGTGACGGCAATGGCATCGGTGGCGCTCGTCGCGGCGCGCTCGGCGTCGTCGCGGGTGGCATCGAGGACCTTGACCTGGCTCTCGGCGCCGGATGCGAGCTGGCTGGTCTGCGTGGCGACCTCCTCCATGCCACGGCTGACCTCGCCGGAGACGGCGGTCATGCTGGCGCTGGAGGATTCGAGGTTGCGGGCCGCGACGTGCAGCTCCGAGACGGTGGATCGCAGGCCGTCGACCATGCCGGAGAGGGCGAAGCCCATGAGGTCGCGCTCGCTCCAGGGCTCGACGCTGACCGACAGGTCCCCGTCGGCGATCCGCCCGGCGACGTCGGCGAACTCTCGCTGTCGACCCTGCAGGAGGGCGAGCGCGGCGCCGAGCTCGTCCTCCGCGGCGAAGGCCACGTCGCTCGCGAGGTCGCCTTCGGCGAGTCGCTGCACGCAGCCCGTCCACTCCATCGCAAGGCGGTCCGCCTCGATCGAGCGCTCGACAGCCGCGCGCTGCTGGTCGAGCACCGCGTCGAGGAGCTGGGCATGGGAAGGCTCGGTGATCCGCGGGGCATCTCCCTCACCCTCCAGGGATGCGCGGAGCGTCGTGACGATTGCATCGATCCGGTGCTCGGCGAGCAGGCGCAGGTGCCACTCGCGGCGGAGCATCCACGCGCACCACGACGTGACGGAGAGGAAGCTCACGGCGGCGATCACGGCGATCACCCAGGGGCGCGCACCACCCGTCGCGGCTGCTGCCACGGTGAGTGCGGCGCCCGCTGCCGCGACCAGCATCGTGCCGACCGGTGCGGATCCTGCTTCGTGAGTACGGTCCATCGGCACTCGTTTCGGCGCGCAGCCGCGGAATCCTGAGCCAGTAGAGCGTGCGCCGAACTTCGCAAGGGCTGGGGCAGGGTCATCCGCCGGTAGGATGGGCGCGCGTGAACGAGCACCTCCCCACATCGACGGCCGCACGCCGCCAACGACGGATCGCGGCGGTCTCGATCGCGGCGGCGCTGCTGCTCGTGCTCATCAAGCTCGCAGCCGGCGCACAGAGCGGCAGCCTCGGCCTGCTCGCGGAGGCGCTGCACTCCGGCGCGGACCTGGTCGCGGCCGTGCTCACCTTCATCGCGATCCGGGTCGGACAACGACCGCCGGATCGTCGTCATCCCTGGGGCCACGGCCGCGCCGAGCACCTCGCGGCGCTCGCGGAAGCAGTGCTGCTGCTCGGGGCCACAGCCTACATCGCGTGGCAGGCGATCGAGCAGCTCGCCAGTGGACGATCCGGCGTCGAGGTCGAGTCATGGCTGCTCGCCGTCGCCGTCGTCGTCATCGGCATCGACCTGTGGCGGACCGTCGTCTCCCACCGCGCGGCGCAGACCTACGGCAGCCCGGCGCTCGCCTCCAACGCGCTGCACTTCGCGAGCGACCTCGCCGGCTCCGTCGCGGTGTTCGTGGGCCTCGCCCTTGTCAGCGTCGGGGTGGAGTCCGGTGACGCGGCTGCTGCGCTCGTGGTCGCGGCGATCGTCGCGGTCGGTGCGTGGCGGCTGCTCTGGGACAACATGCAGGTGCTCATGGACGTCGCTCCCGAGGCAGCCGAGCGCGCCGCGACCCGCGCCGTGAACTCCCTCGACCTGCCGATCAACCTGAAGCGCCTACGGATCCGCCGCAGCGCCGACGCCTACCTCGCCGACGTCGTGATCGGGGTCGTGGCGACCGACCACGTCTCCCAGGGCCACGCGCTCGCCGACGCGGTCGAGGCGGCTGTGGTCGCAGCCCTGCCCGGCAGCGACGTGGTCGTGCACGTGGAACCGGATGAGCAGGGTGGCTCGATCCGCGACCGCATCACCGCCGCCGCCCTCGCCTACCCGGGCATCCACGAGGTCCACAACGTGCGCGTATTGCTGCTCGACGGCGTGCCGGAGGCTTCGCTGCACCTGAAGGTGCGCGGCGACATGCGCCTGGATTCCGCGCACGACCTCGCCGACCGCGTCGAGACCGCGGTGCGCGAAGCGGTGCCCGGGATCGCCCACATCGACGTGCACATCGAGCCGGTCGACACCCACGCCGCCATCGCCGGCGACGTCGAGGACCCGCGCATGATCGAGGCCGTGCGCCACGCAGTCGAGGAGGTCACCGGCCGCGACCCGGTCGCGCTTCGACTGCGCGTCACGAAGGGCGGCCTCGTCGCGTATGTCACGATCCTCGCGGCGGCCGACCAACCGCTCACCGAGGCGCACGCGCTCGCGACGCTCGTCGAGCAGCGCATCACCGCGCGCATCTCGGAGGTTACCGACGTCGTCGTGCACACGGAGCCGATCCACGAATGACCGACACACGCCTCATCCGCCGCGACCGCCCAGCGGTCCCCGCTGATTCACCCTCGGGACTGCTCGTGCTGCTGCACGGGCGCGGGGCCGATGGCAACGACCTGTTCCCGCTCATCGACATGATCGATCCGGAGCGCCGACTGCACGGGGTGACCTTCCAGGCTCCGGCGCAGCTGCCGGGCAGCCCGGGCTGGCACTGGTACGAGGTGCACCGCGTCGGGCACCCGCACCCGCCCACCTTCTTCCCGTCGCTCGAAGCGTTGCAGCACGACGTCGACGCGCTCCTCGTCGAGCACGGACTGACACACGACCGGCTGGTGCTCGCGGGCTTCTCGCAGGGCGCCGTGATGTCGATCGCCACGGCGTTCGCCCCCGGTCGACCGGCCCCGGCGGCGGTGCTGCCGTGGAGCGGATTCGTCCCGACGGTCGAAGGCTGGGAGCTGGACCCCGCTGCAGCGGCGGACGTGCCGGTCCTGCTCACCCACGGCGCGCTGGATCCCGTGATCGTCGCTTCGTTCGGCCATGATGCCAAGGCGCGGCTCGAGGCAGCGGGCGCGGCCGTGGAGTGGCGCGAGCCGGCGATGGGCCACGAGCTCGACCCCGCGACGGTCGTGCGCGCGCGCCAACTGCTCGACGAGTTGTTCGGCTGACGCGTCCCGTCAGGCCCGCGAACAGGCGTCGCAGGTGCCGACCAGCTCGACCGAATGACGCACGTCGCTGAAGCCGCTCGCCGCGGCAACCGTCGACGCCCACTCCCCCACGCCGCAGTCATGGAGCTCGACGACCAGGTGACACTGCTCGCAGGTCAGGTGGTGGTGGTGCCCGGGCGCGCACGAGCGGTAGCACGTGGAGCCGCCGTGCTGGAGGGCATCGATGGCGCCGGAATCGGCGAGCGCGGTGAGGGCGCGGTACACCGTGGCCAGGCCGAGCGTCGGATGGTCCGCGCGCAGGTTGGCGTGGAGCGCCTGTGCCGTCATGTCGCTGCGCGTGGCCATGAGCGCCGCGAGCACGACGACGCGCTGCTGCGTCACCCGCAGCCCTCGCTGCTGCAGCTCGGTGCGCGCTCGTGCATGCGGTTCCGACGACATGCGTCGAGCGTACCACTCGACAGGGCTACCTGAGAACCATTATCATCTGCAACATGCTGGTCCTCCTCCTCGCCCTGTGTGCCGCCATCGGATTCGGCGCCGCGACGCTCTTCGTGGAGACGTCGCTCGGGACCTCACGAGCGTTCCATCACGTCTCGGTCGTGGTCGCGGCCGGCATCTTGCTCGGCGTCGCGATCGCGGACCTGCTGCCGGAGGCATTCGAGCTCGCCGGTCACACCCGCGCGGCGCTCGCGATCGCCGTCGGCTTCCTCGTGCTGTTCCTGATCGAGGCGCTCACCGGCGGCCACACGCACCACCATGAGCCGCACGTGCACGGCGGCGAGGCCCATGCCCATGCCCACGCCCACGCCCACGGCGACGTCGCGGCCGACGATCCGTGCATCCCGGTGCACGCGGTGCTGCCGTTCCTGATCGGGCTCGCGCTCCACAACTTCACCGACGGGGTCGTGATCGGAGCGAGCCATGAGGTCTCCGACACGGCGGCCGCGGGCGTCGCAGGGGGCATCGTGCTGCATCAGCTCCCGGTCGGGCTGTCGTTCGCCGCGGTGCTCCTGGCGAGCGGGATCGGCGTGCGCCGGATGCGTCGCAATGCGCTCTTCGTCGCGCTCCTGATCCCGGTCGGTGCACTGACCGTGCTCGCCGCACCGCACCCGAGCGGAACCCAGCTCGGCTCACTCATCGGCGTCGCGGCCGGGGCGATCATCTACATCGCCACCGGGCACCTGCTGCCGGAGGCGCACAGCGAGGAGCGCCGCCCGGGGGTCGCCATCGCCTTCGCAGCTGCGCTGCTCGGGTCGGTGCTGTTCACGACCTCGCTGCACTGAGCTCAACGCTTCGCCGGTGCGCTCCGCATCGTCGTGACGTTGATGTGCTCGCATCCGAACACCTGGTCGACCGTGCGTCCGTTGACCGAGACGATCCATGCGGTGTCGTCGCCCTCGCCGCAGTGCAGACGGTCGACCGAACCGTCGAAGCTCTCTGCGTGCAGCTGGTCGTCGCCCGCGCCGCCGATGAGTACGTCGCGACCGGCACCCGCCCAGAGCACATCCTTGCCGCCGCCACCCTGGACCACGTCATCGCCTGGCCCACCGACGAGGCGGTCGGCGCTCGCGTTGCCGAGCAGCACGTCCGGACCTGCCCCGCCATCGATGTGGTCGACGCCTGATCCGCCGGCGAGCGTCTCCGCGCGCGCCGTGCCCGTGCGCTGCGCCGGAGCCGGCGCCGCAGCGGGGCGTGCGGGGTCATCCTCCTCGGCTCCCACCCCGATCGTCAGGACGGTCATGAGCAGTGCCGCGCCCACGACGATGCCGCCGGCGGTACGCACCTGACGACCTCGTCCTCGGAGCAGCTCGCGGACCCGGAGCAGCTGGAAATGGGCGGTGTCGCGAACCTCGTGGACCCGGGCCGCGCGCTGGAGTGACCAGATATCGGACATGCAGGCCATGACGCCTGCAGCGCGGCTGACGTGCGGGCAATCCCGCAACGCTTACGAACCGCTCACATGCGAGCCGTCAGCCGGCGCGCCAGCGCGGCTGCTGCTCACGGATCCATGGCCAGTCACGAGCATTGACCACGTCATCAGGCCGCAGCCCCGCGCGCCGCGCGATCGCGATGCCATGTTCGACCAGCCCGAGGGTGCCCGGCCCGTGTGCGTCGGAGTTCACGCACAGCAACACGCCGGCCTCGGCGGCCCGCGCTGCCGTCGCCGCGTCGAGGTCCAGCCGATCCGGCGATGCGTTGATCTCCAGGGAGGTGCCTGTCTCGGCCGCGAGCTCGATGAGCCGGTCCGTGTCGAGCGCCGTGCTGGGGCGTCGCAGGAGCAACCTGCTGGTCGGGTGCCCGATGCAGTCCACGAGCGGGTTGCGGATCGCGCGCTCGATCCGTCGATCGATCTCCTCCGCAGGCTGGCGCTGGCGCGAGTGGATCGACGCGACCACCCAGTCGAGGCGCTCGAGCACGTCGTCCGGATAGTCGAGCGACCCGTCCGGGAGGATCTCCAGCTCGATCCCGTGGAGCAGCGTGAAGTCGTCGCCCAGGCGGGTGCGCACGCCCTCGATCTCGCGCCACTGGTCGACCAGGTCCTCGACTGACAGCCCGTTGACGATACGCAGCGACCAGGAGTGGTCGGTGATCGCGAGGTGCCCGTAGCCCCGCTCACGAGCGGCGAGCGCCATCTCCTCGATCGACGCGCGGCCATCGCTCCAGTGCGAGTGACAGTGCATCTCGCCCCGCAGGTCCTCGACGGTGACCAGGGTCGGCAGCTCGCCCCGGGCCGCGGCATCGAGCACGCCCGCGTGGTCGCGCAGCTCTGGCGGGATCCACTCCAGGCCCGCCGCTGCGTAGATCGCGGCATCGGGCTGTTCGTACACGGCGAGGCTGCGTATCGAGCTCACGCCTGCGCGCCGTGCCACCGCGTCGGCGTGCTCCGGCGGGCCAGTCGCGTGGAGCACCGAGTGCGCCTCGTGCTCGGGGTCGGTCACGTGGATGCGGACCCCCGCCCCGGTCGCTGCCTGCAGCGCGAAGGTCAGGCACTCCTCCACGACATCCGGATCCTCCGACGACGTGTGCCAGCCGCGGTGGTCGAGGGCGTCGCGCACGGCCGCAGTCGCCGCGGCGCTGTCATCGGCCACGACGACCACGTCGAGCACGTCCACCAGCTCGAAGCCGCGCGCCAGCTGGCCTACTACGTGCGTGCGCCTGACACCGGGCACGACGGCTTCGAGCAGCACCTCCACGTCGCGTGCGGCCCGGCGCGCGTGCGAGCGCAGGAGCGGCTCGGCCATCTCCTCCGGCTCCTCCTCCAACGTCGCCAAGCCGAGCCGCACGGCATCCACCGTGGCGGGACCGACGCCGTGCACCGCCAGCAGGCGCCCATCCTCGGCGGCCTCCTCCAGGTCGTCGAACGAGCGCGGTCGGACCTCGTCCCAGATTGCCTGCGCGGCGCGTCGATTCACGCCCGGCAGGCGCTTGAGCAGGAGCATCTGCGGCGGTGCCTGCTGGCGCAGCCGCTCGAGCTCCTCGATGGTCCCCGTCTCGCAGAATTCCGCGATGCGCGACTGGATCGACGAACCGATGCCGCGGACGTCGGTCGCGCGCCCGGCCATGGCGAGCGCACCGATCGACATGGGCAAGCGGCGGATCGTGCTCGCGGCGCTGCGATACGCGCGCGCCGGATAGCGCGAGCCGCCATGCTCGAGCTGCTCGGCCATCTCCTCGAGCGCCAGCGCGACCTGGGGATTGGACGGGTGTTCCACGCCTCCACGGTTCCCGCGCCGCCGCGCAGCATTCCATTCGGGCCCACACACGCGGCTCGGTCAGGCGTTGGGCGCGAGCACCTGCATCACGATCGGCGCCTGGTAGACGCCCGGACGCTGGCTCGCAGAAGGACGCAGGCCGAACCGCAGCCTGGCTTCGGCTCCGAGCGCGCCACTGGTGGTCTGCTGGGCGACCTTGGCCGCTGCCAGCGCGGACGCGTCCGGGATCGCGGCCCACGCATCGGTGTCAGTCGCCGCGCAGTCGTTGCCGCCGTCGACGGCCCAGCTCGCCGCGGTGGCGCCCGCTCCCAGCTGACGCAGGCACGCCGCGAACATGCTCGTGCTCGAGGCCGTGTCCCAATCTGCCGCGCCCGACACGTAGTCGCTGATCGCCACCGAATCCCACGCCGTCAGCAGCATCTGACCGTTGGCGTCGGAGAACACGTCCCCGGCCGCGACCACCCGACCATCGCGCCCGATCCCCGCGGCATAGAGACCCTCGAGGCCGCCGACGCCGAGGTCCGACGAGTCCCAGCCGTCGCTCGAGAAGCTCTGGTCCAGCTGCCCCCCGGCGCCGAATCGCGCCATGAGCGAGCGCGCCCCGCCATTGGCGACTCCAACCGCGAAGATCCCCCCGTCGGGCATGGCCACCACGTCGACGAGGCCGTCATCGAGACCGCTGCCAAGGTCCTGGTTGAAGATGCCCCCGGTCCCGAATGCGGGATCGAGCGTGGCGTCAGGCCTGAGCTTCACGGCGGTGGCGTCGTCGGAGTTCGCGGCCCAGCTCGCGTTCATCTTGCCGACCGTGACGTAGGAGCCGTCCGCGAGGATGGCCAGGTCGCGAGGCTCCCGATTGCCTCCGCCGAATGGCAGGTCGATGAGCCCGTCGCCGGAGAACGTCAGGTCGAGCTGGCCGTCCGGCTTGTAGCGCCCGAAGGTCCAGCGGTAGCTGCCGGTCGTGGAACCGCGCCCCACCACGACGATGTCGCCGTCGGCCTCGAGCGCCAGCCCGTTGATCCCGAACCAGCTCGTGCCGTCCCAGGTGATGCGATCCACACCGTCGCCGCTGAAGCTCGGATCGAGCATGCCGGGGTCCTGCAGGCGGGCGATGACCCAGTCGCCGTTGCCCGGGGTCGCCTGGTCGAGGCCAGCCACCAGCACCTTGCCGTCGGGCTGGATGGCGAGCTGCCCGACGAACTCGTTCGTGCCCGGGAACATCGACTGGACGAGGACGCCGTCCCCGTCCCACGTCGAATCCATGGTCCCGTTCGGCATCAGGCGCAGCACGTAGGTGTTGGTGTCCTCGTTTCCGCCCACGACCATGATGCGACCATCCGGGAGCAGCCCGAGCCCGTGCAGCTCGTCGGGGCTCGTGAAGGTCCGCACGCCGGTCCCGTTGAAGGTGGTGTCGAGCCGGCCGTCGGTGTTGAAGCGGGCGAGGATCCCGTCGTCGTTCGCATAGCCGCTCACGAGCACCTTGCCGTCGGGCTGGACGAGCAGGTCGTTGATCCAGTCATCGCCGACCGTGCGGTCCACGTGGACGATGCCGTTGCCGGGCCCCGTGTCGCCGTCGAACGCCTGGTCGAGCGCGCCGCTGAACGGCAGCCACATCGCGTCACCGTTGCCGTCGGGCTGGAACATGCGCAGCATCGACGTGTCGTTGCTCGAGCCGAACGTCACGACGCAGTCGGCGGTGGTCACCACGGATGCATTGGGCAGCACCGCGCCGAACGAGGTGATGCCGGGCACGTTGCTGCCGCATCCACCGGTCGAGAGGGTCGTCGCACTCGGCACCGTCGCGCCAATGACCGTGCTGCTGGAAGCCGCGGAGCCGGCGCCGGACATCGTCGTCAGCGCCAGGAACGACGCAGCCGCGCACGCCGCGACCCCGACCTGCAACAGTCGGCGCAGTGGACGGGTGGGCCGGTCCCTCATGAAATATGGATTCGGTCGGATCCCCGAACAGATTGATCACCGACCTGAACTATCTCTCAGGCTCGCGCGTTTTCGCGCGCAATTCCTCCTGGTCAGCTCGCCGCGGCGTCCAGCTCGGCGACATCCTCGCTCGAGAGCGTGAGGTCGGCCGCCGCGACGTTCTCCTCCAGGTGCGCGATCGAGCTCGTCCCGGGGATGGGGAGCATCACCGCGCTGCGCTGGAGCAGCCACGCAAGCGCGACCTGCCCGGCCGTGGCGCCGTGGCGCTGCGCCACCTCGTGCACCGCGCCGCCCGGCTGGGCCAGCTCCCCGGCCGCGAGCGGGAACCACGGGATGAAGCCGATGCCGTGCTCGGTGCAGTAGTCGAGCACAGCTTCGCTCTGGCGGTTGCCGACGTTGTAGAGGTTCTGCACGGTTGCGACCTCCACGTGGTTGCGCGCTGCCTCGATCTCCTCGATCGACACCTCGGACAGGCCCACGTGGCGCACGAGACCCTCGCGCTGCAGCTCCGCGAGCAGGTCGAATTGCTCCCCGCGAGCGACGCCCGTGTCGATGCGGTGCAGCTGGAACAGGTCGATGCGTTCCAGGCCCAGCCGCCGCAGGCTCGTGTGCACGCACTGGCGCAGGTAGTCCGGCTGGCCGAGCGGCTTCCACGCGTCCGGCCCGGTCCGCAGCAGCCCGGCCTTCGTGGCGACGACCATGCGCTCGCCGTACGGGTGCAGCGCCTCGCGAATGAGCTCCTCGCTCACGTGCGGGCCATAGGAATCAGCCGTGTCGATGAAGTCC